>JAJWOJ010000132.1 GCA_021635425.1 Clostridiales bacterium
TTACAAAAAGATGCTCGACGCGGGCGCGACTTCTTTCTGGGAAACCGTCGAGGGCGTCGAGGACGGCGATTTGTCGTGCAGCCTTTGCCACGGCTGGAGCGCGCTCCCGATTTATTACTATGCCTTAACGGGCAGAATTAAGTTTTCGAAAGAATAAAACAAGGAATAAAACGAGGATTGAAATATGGATAAACAATTTGTAACGAGCTTCTGGAACTATGTTCCGTCCGGCAAAATCGATGCCGTTAAAAGCGTGGACGACTGGGCGGATCTCGGGATGAACACCCCTATGACCTGCTACGCCGAAAAAGACGAGGACTACGAATATATTTTGAAAAATCTCGACGCGGCGGCGGAAAAGGGTATGAAACTCATAATCTGCGACAAGCGCACTTTGTGGTACGAAATCGGCGAAATCGGCGAGGAAGAATATCGGAGAAGAGTTAAAGCCGCGGCGGAAAAATTCGCTTCGCACCCCGCTTTTTACGCTTTTCACGTAGGCGACGAACCCGCGAAAGTTCACTGGGCGGATATGCTCAAAGCCGTGAAAATCGTTAAGGAATACGCCCGCCCGTTTATAAATTTCCTGCCGTTTTTCGACGAGGATTTCGAGAAAACGCTCGGAACCAATCACGCGGGTTATTCGAAAATGCTCGAAGACGCGATTAAGGAAACGGGCTTAGGTCAGCTTTGCTACGATTGCTATTTTCAGATGTTCGAAAACAGCTCCGAGGACGGAATAGGGCTTTATTTCCATAACCTTAATATGTACCGCGAAATTTCCCGCAAGACGGGCGTAGACTATTGGACGACGCTCCTTTCCGTAGGTCACTGGGCGTTCAGAGTTCCTTCGGAGGACGATATACGTTGGCAGATTTCCACAGCCGCGGCTCACGGTGCGAAAGGCATTTTCTGGTTTTATATTTACGGAAGACTGTTGGAGTCGAGTTATCATCAGTCTCCGTTCGATCAGTATTACAATAAAACCGAGACTTTCGACCGTCTTGCAAGGCAGATGCGCCTTTTCAACGACCATTTTGCAGACAGACTTGCAAATTCCGAACTTCTTGAGGTTTATCACGCGGGCAGAACTTACGGCGGAACTCCGCTTTACACGCCGGGCGTAATAGAAGGTTTGTTCTTCAAACGCAACTGGGGTATGCCGATGATCGTTTCGAAATTCAAGGATAAAAACGGCAAGGGATTTTTGCTTTTCGTCAACAACTCGCAAAACAAAATCGAGAGAATCGAGGGCGAATACAAGGGCAAAAAAATCTTTATGTGGTTCGCGCCGGGGCAGATGCAGATCGTCGAAGAAGACTGAAATTTTAAGGGATAATTTAAGAGGAAAAACGAATGGATAAAAAAAGCTTGGAATTATTCAAAAAAGCCAAAGCCGCGCTTGCGGAAGAAACGAAAAACGCGGAAAACGCAGGCTATTCGAAAACCGCGGAAAAAACGGAAAATGCGGGCGAGGACGAATATCCGAAACTGCCGAGCGGTTGCTTTTTTCTCGGTGCGGACGACGTTCTTTGCTTAAAACAGCCTAAGGGCGACGCGCGTTACCCTTATTCCTGCGACGGTTTAACCTACTGGGCATATTCTTCGGGAAATGCGAAGATAGAGGAAAGCACGTTCAACATCGCTCTGCCTTTCGCGGGAGGAAGAGAACCCAACCTCTGCTTTTTCGTGGGAGAAAAAAGAGGGGATAAGTTTTTCCCCGTTTCGATAACCGGCGCGGCGAAATTTCCGTTCGAGGAAAACGTTAAAAGATTCGTTATTTTCTCTCCCGACGCGGCGAGATATTTCGTCGAAACGGAAAACGTCGTCGCTATGCTGAAAGCTTCCGTGACGGATAAAAAACAGGTCGTGTTCACGGTTTTTGTCGAGAACGTTTCGGGCGGAAAAATCGAGACTTATTCGTCGGCGTATTTCGACCTTATGCTTTCTCACGCACTTTGCGAGAATATCGAAACCAAGTGGTACAGACGTTGCAATTATAAAGAAAACGAGTTTGATTTCTCGGTTACGGAATACTTATCCCGTACGTCCTGCTTCGAGCATACGGCGACCATTAAACGCGAAACAAGCGGCTATAAGTCGTTTAACACCACTTCCCGCGCGCAATACCGCTGCGGGGAGAACGAACAGATAACCGTTTCTTCCGCGCTTATAAACGGTAAGTTCGACGGCGGCGACAAAGCGCATACCGAATTTACGGATACCGCGATTGCGGGAGATATAATTCCGCTTACGCTCGAAAAGTGCGAAACCGCCGAAGTTAGTTACACGCTTACCGTGAACGGCGGGCATCTGAGCGAAAATTACCGCGCGGTGAAAATCGGCGAGGATATCCCGCCCGTAAAAATCAAAGGCGACTGGAAAGAAGTTCCCGCGAAAACGCTCGAATATTTCATTAAAAACGTACATCGTCAGAACGAATTCTGCGCCCGCGCGAAGAATTACGCAGGACCTTATATCGGTATCAGAGACATTTTTCAGCAGCTCGAATCCGCGCTTTTATGGATTCCCGATTACTGCAGAGGAAAAATCGTCGAGGCTTTGAATTATATAGGAGTTGACGGCAGAGCACCGAGACAATATTCTTATCCCGCGGCGAAAGGCGCGGTTCCGCCGATGGATCTTCGTCCGTTCGTCGATCAGGGCGTGTGGATAATTTCCACCGTTTACACTTATCTTGCTTATACGAACGATTTTTCCGTTCTCGACGAAGTGTGCGGTTACTACGAATTTAACGGAAGCGAAGTTCTTTCGAACAACGAAAAAGACACGGTTTTGGATCACCTCGTGAGAATAACGGAGTTTCTCCGCCGCAATCTCGATAGGGAAACGGGCTGTCTTCACGCGCTTTACGGCGACTGGAACGACGCGCTCGACGGTCTCGGAAAAACTACGGATAAAGATAAGGAATACGGCACGGGCGTATCTGTTATGGCGACTCTTCAGTATTGCCGCAACCTTGCCGAAATGTCTGAAATTTTACGAAAAAAAGGCGAAAACGCCAAAGCGGACGAGTATGTTTCCGTTCGCGACGGCATAAAGAAAGGACTTTTGAAATACGCCGTAGTCGAAAATGAAAAGGGCGAAAGAAAGATTCTGCACGGTTGGGGAGACAAGAGAAGTTACTTTGTCGGAAGCTTCTCGGATAACGACGGCGAAAGCCGCGACGGACTCACCGCCGACGCGTTCTGGATTATTTCGGGCGCGCTCGAATGGGATAAGTCGCTTAAAAACGATATTCTTTCGGCGTATAAACGGCTTGATTCCAAGTATGGCTTGAAGACGTTCAATCCTTATTTTGCTCCGACCAACGACAAAGTGGGGCGTATTACGAGACTACCCAAGGGTACGGCGGAAAACGGCGCGGTTTATATCCACGCAACGCTTTTCGGCATACGTTCGCTCTTTTTAACGGGCGAGGACGAGCTTGCTTACGAGCAGATTTATAAAATACTCCCGCCCGCGCACAAGATGATAACGACGACGCCTTTCGTTATGCCGAACTCCTATATCGAAAACGAAGAAAAAGGTTTCGACGGCGAGTCTATGAGCGACTGGTTCACGGGGAGCGGCTGCGTGCTTTTGAAGACGTTGTATTTCGACGTGTTCGGTTTGAAAGCCGATTTAAGCGGGCTTACTATCGCCCCTGCGGGGAATATGCCTTTCGGGGAGCTTTCCGTTTCCGTTAATTTAAAGGGCGCGAAGATAAATCTTACGCTGAAAAAAGGTGAAAACAAATCGATAACCGTGAACGGCAAAGCGACCGAGGGCGGCGAAGTAAGATTTGAAAACTCCGAACTTAAAGGGGAAATAAACGTAGAAATCGTTTTATGACAAAAAACAAAACTCAAAAAACGAATTCCGGTATGCGGGCGTTGTCGATTACGGCGACGGAAAAAACTTATTAACCGCTCCGACGGATAAATTGCCCGTCTTCGAAAAAATCGCCGACGAATGACGTAATTTATGATTATCGGCGATTGATTTTATCATTGAGTTTACCGACGAAAAAAGAGGCGGTTATTAAATAAATGGAAACCAAAAACAAATTTATAAACAAAAATACGCTCGCGATTTTCGTTTGCTGGCTCGTTTACACCTGTTCTTATATAGGTAAGCTCGGGTATAACGCCAACATAACGCAGATCGAAAGCGAGTTCGGTATCACCCATGCGGAAAGCGGAAGCGTGGGAACGCTTTTCTTTTTCGCTTACGGCGCGGGGCAGATCATAAACGGAATTTTCTGCAAGAAATATAATCTTAAATATACAGTTTTCTTTTCGCTTCTCATTTCTTTCGTTTGTAATTTTGTTCTGCCGTTTTTAAATAAGTTCGCGTATTTCAAATATATCTGGCTTATAAACGGCGCGTCGCTTTCATTTCTGTGGACGATGCTCGCAAGGTTTTTATCCGAGTATCTCGACAAAAATTACGTTTCCAAAGCCGTTGTGGTTATGGGAACGACGGTTGCCTGCGGAACGTTCGCCGTTTACGGATTGAGCGCGTTGTTCGTGAAGTTATCCGCTTACAAAACGATATTTTTCGTGGCGGCGGCAATTCTTCCGATAGTGGCGTTCGTCTGGTTCTTTATGTGCTTATTCCTCAAAAAAGCGGACGGCGGTTTGCAAAAGACGGGCGAAGAAGTTTCGGCAGAAACGCCGCAGGAGAAAACAAACGGAAAACAGCTTATAACGATGTTTATAGTTCTCGGCGCGTTCGCCGTGATAACGAATCTCATTAAGGACGGAATAACCGTCTGGGTTCCGACGATGCTCAAAGAGATTTACGTTATGCCGGACTATCTCGGAATACTTTTAACGTTATGTCTTCCGCTCGTGTCCGTTTTCGGAACGGCTGTGGCGGTGTTTACGGGTAAATATATCAAAGGATTTATTCCGCTTTGCGGAATAATGTTTCTCGCTTCCGCGCTTGCGATTGGGGCGGAGATGATTTTCGGAGCGACTTCCGCGGCGGTTATGATAATTTGTCTTTGCGTCGTGTCGCTCGTGATGTCGGGTTCGAATAACGTGATAACGAGTATGGCTCCGTTGACCGTGAAAACCGCAAACGCAGGTATGCTCGCGGGGCTTATGAACGGTTGCAGTTATATCGGAAGCACGATAAGTTCTTACGGTTTGGGAACGATTGCCGATAACTTCGGTTGGAGCGGCGTATTCAGGCTTCTTTTCATAGCCTCTTTAATCTGCGTCGGAACGTCGGCGGTATTCGGTCTTGTTTCCCGTTTTGCGGGCAAAAACAAATAATATATTAAATTATAAAAGAATAAAAGGGCTGAATCTTTGTGATATGCACCCCAAAAGTTAGACAAACTGAAGGGGTGTATATCAAAAACCTCGGTAGCTTTTTTTGCTTTTGTGGCTAAAACGTGGCTAAATTTAAACGTTTTTGTTTAAATGTGCAGATACAAAACTCGTAAAACCGCAGATAAAACATATCTTTATATTATTATGTGGTGAGGGGAGTTTGCCGTTTCCCGCAAGCGGGAGACCTACGGCAAGATTCGCTGTCGCGAATGTGAACGACAGCACTTTCGGTTTCGTAATAAGCTTCGTTTTGCGGCTGTGCTGCGTACTCCTCCCGAGAACTTCCACCAATAAAAAAGACAGGTTTCACCTGTCTTTTTTATTGGTGGAGAGCCTGCCAAAATGGTCGAACCTGAATTAAAAGAAAAAGAGTGTTTTGCTCGTTTTGTTTGTTTTTCTTCCTGTAAAATTTGCTCTTTATTGACTTTCAGCCGTTCAGGGCTGTCGGTAAAATTATAGGTTATAACGATTTCGTCTTCATACTCCAAATCAACGTAATTCTTGATTTTCTTCTGCTTCAGGAAATCAGGCGTGTATTCCTTGTGGTAGGCTATGATGCCGCAGTAAAAGGAATTGCGAAGCATTTTCGAAATGTACGATGCAAACCACCGCTCCTTTCCCAGCGCCGTCAGCCGTCCCGCTTTCTCAAGCTCGTACTGGATGGTTGTTACTCCCATTCCATTCAGGTACATAGCCGCCTGATTTCTTTTGAAAACCAAGCGGCTATGTACGCTATATTCAGTTCGACAAACTGGAATTTATTGCACCGTGTCTAAAATCAACTGGTTGAATCTTTTTGCAAACA
>JAJWOJ010000133.1 GCA_021635425.1 Clostridiales bacterium
TACTTATTACACTTGTCGTCATCATCGCCATCGTCGGCGTTACCGTCATCGGCGGATATATATACGTTCGCACGACGTACGGCATCGACCTTTTCCGCACCGCGGGACAACTGAAAACGCTCTCGAAAGGCGTGGACGAATCCGCGCTTTGCCCCAACGCTTACGGCGAGCGGGATTTCGTAACGATGAAATCGGAAATAGACGAACGGCTTCCCGGGCTTATCGTCTACGAAAAAGACGAAGGCTTCAACGGCTATTCGGTTAATTTCGCGGCGATAGAGGGGCAAACCGTTACCGATACGATTTCGCTTTCCGAAAAACAGACCGGAGCGATTGCGCAAACGGTGTTTTACGGGCAAACGGGCGGAAAAATCAAAATAGGCGAAAAAGAAGTGTCCGTAACCGTCGTGCAGGTCGATTTTTCGGAAATTTCCGAAAACGGCAGCGCGGACTTTGGCGTCGTTGGAAAAATAGACCTTACGCCGTTCAAAGCCGATATGGGCGGGTTTCCGTATAAGTATTTCAAAAAATATATCCCCGATAACCTTTACGTTTCGTCCGTCGTGCGAGTGGATAAGACGGAAGAAGACGGCTTTTCTTACAAAGTGTCGCACAAATCCATCACGCTCAACAATCTGTCCGGCGACGATACCGCGGATTTGTTCAACACGCTTAACGCCGTGCTGAAAATCGGGACTGCCGAAAACCTGAATATGCAGGTCGGCACAATGGCGGTAAACGCGCTGATCGGCACGAAAGACAACCCCGGTTTTGCTTATTCCATGAAAGCAATCGGGGCAAAGTATTTCATGTTCGCGACTTCTGCCGACGCAGACCGCTTTATCATAAATTGACAACTTAATGCAAAAATTCACGACGTAAAGTCGCGTTTTATGCAAAATATCCCCCACAAAAATTAAAAGGAGATAATATTATGACAAACAAAAAGGCGAATAAATCAAAGATATTGACGCTTATACTCGGTCTTACGATGTGCCTTGCGCTTATGCTCGGCATAGCAAGGCAGGCACTCTTGTCGCGCGGGCAGATGACGGCGGAAAAACTACAATCGAAAGCGTCGGAGTATCTTTTAACAAAACGAAAATAGGCGACAAACTTGATGCGATGTTTCAATTCGAGGATGAGGCGACAAAAACGCTCGTTGTTCCCGAAGGCGCAAACTATACGGCAAGAATTGAAATGATCTCTGCTTACGGACACACCCGTCGCTTGTGGAGCGATGCGCCCGGTTATTTATGGAGCACAATTGAAAACTCCGAAATAACGAGAGATACGCCGTACGTTGTCAGAGTGAGATTTGAGCCGAAAACGGGATATATTTTCGATGCGTCGAAAGAAGCCGAATATTTAAGCGCGATAAATATTCCGGGGTTTGAAATCGGCAAAGGAAAAGATATAGAGGTCTGGTCAACGAATTTAGGAGAATATTATTTCACCGTCGATTTTGTCGTTACCAAAGGCATGAATCATATGTTCGGGTGGTCGTTGAATGCTTATCCGAAAATCGGCGAGCCGTTCAACAGCAGTTTATGCACTCCTTATACGGATACGGCTTTCTGGCTTGTCGGCGCGCCCGCGCCCTACACGTTTGAAAAGAAAATCGCTCCTGTAGGGACTATCGTCGAAACGCAGAAATCAGAGATATTAAACACGTACGTTTGCAATTATCAGATTACCGCGGTGAACGCTATGGACGGCGGAACGATGTACATAACCGCAACGGCGGCGGACGGGCAGACGTGCGATATTCCTATATATGTATACAGCGTTTCCGGCGGACACGAGCATACCTGGGTTGAAAAAATCGAACCGATAGGAAACGACCACCACGGATATACGAAATGTACCGCGGAAGATTGTCCGGGCGTTGCGTATCAGTTTGACAAAGGTTCGAGATATTCAACGCACGATTACGCTTACGGCTGTAACGTCGAATGCGGGACTTGCGGACACGTAAACCCCGAAGGAAAACACACTTATATCTGGCAATTCGACGTCGAAGACACGGAATATCATATTTCAAAGTGTCGTTGCGGCGAAGTTGAAAAAGACGAAAACGGCAATCCCGTAAAAGAAAAACACCACGGCGGAAAATCGACGTGTTTTGCAGGTGCGGAATGTGAGGTCTGCAATGGCACGTATCAGGAGAAAATAGAACACGCATACACGTTTGCCACAAAATATTTCACCGAGGGAGAAGGACACTTCTTCTTCTGCGTGTATTGCGGTACAGAAGATACAACCCATAGGCACATGGCAACAGGCGGTACGGCAACGTGTAATCGCCGTGCCGTATGTACTCACACAGAAAACGGAGTGGAATGCGGACATGAGTACGGCGATTATGTCAATCATACCTTCGCGAACGGAAAATGCACCGAATGCGGAGCGGATGAGTTCATTACAAAGCTTGATATAGAAGTGCCGTATTGGACGGTCGGAACACCCTACAAGGCTTTGGAGTTTCCCATCATAAAGGAGGGGAGAGTTTACTGTTGGCAAACTACCAACTATAATTCCTACCAAAAGAGCGGGAACGGCATGGCAAATGTAACCGAGTTGACAAGTGATATCGTGCTTGTTTACAAGTTTTTTGCCCAGGCAAACTGCAAATTGCCGGCTAATGCGCAAGATGTTCAGATTACGGTAAAAAACGGCGAATTGGTAAGTCAAAGCATTTCCGACTCCACGCTGGTTGTATGCGTGTTGCTTCGTTTTGATGACACCGTGCAGTCAATCGATCTCGACTTTGCCCAACCCTACATAGAGAATCCTACAGCCGATTTGAACATCACCGAGAAAAACGGAATGAAAATAACGGTTGATTGGGCGAATGTTTCGTTGCAAAACAGATTCAACACGAACCAGCCTTACGCCACCGTCACCGTAACCGCGCCAGAGGGGAAACGTTTTCCGGAGTTTACTTATTCTTGGGCGGAGTGGCTCTGCGATATTAACATTACGGGAGGCGAATTATTGCAGTGGGCATCGGGCACACTGAACGATGACAAGACGGAAATTCGATTTGTCGTAATCGTTTCGACGCCGTTGCCTTGCCCGCATTCAAATGTCGTGCTGACAGATCAGGGGCAACCGGAAACCTGTACCGTGCCCGGATTGAAAGAACAGTACGACTGCAAAGGGTGTGCAAAAAAGTTTGTCGACGTTGAATGTACGACGCCGTGGACAATCGAGAATGCGATCATTCCCGCAGGACATAAATGTAATCACATTGAACATACCGATGTTGCCCCCGGTAAGGACGGAAACATCGAGTATTACAAATGTCAGCGCGAGGAGTGCGGCAAACTCTTTGCGGATGCCGCCTGCAGCAGTGAAATCACGCTTGAACAAACGATTGTTCACGATTTCGACAGCGAGTATTCCATCGACAAAGAAAGCCATTATCGCAAGTGCAAAAACTGCAATGCGAAAAAGGACGTAGAAGCGCACGTATTCGGCGAGTGGGTGAAAGAGGTCGCTCCGACGGTTGAAGACTACGGCGTAACGGCGCACAAAGACTGCACCGTATGCGCAAGGCATTTCGATAATGACGGAAACGAGATAGCCGACCTGAGAATAGCAAAAATCGGAACGTATAAAGTAACCGTGAATTTCGGAACGATAAACGGCGAGGACGACGTATTCTTTAAGAAAGGTGACAGCGTAACCGTTACCGCAAACGATCCGGCAGAAGGAAAAGTATTCAAAGGATGGCAGGACGAAAGCGGAAAAATCGTAAGCACCGAAAAGAGTTATACCTTCAAGGTAACGGGCGCAACAACCCTTACGGCTGTGTATGAAGATGCTCCCGCGGCAAAGAAAGGACTTTCGGGCGGACAAATTGCAGGTATTGTAATCGGTTCAGTAGCGGTCGCAGGAATCGGCGGATTTGCCGTTCTTTGGTTCGCTGTCAAGAAAAAGACTTTTGCGGACTTAATCACAGCAATCAAAGCATTGTTCACCAAGAAGAAATAAGATGAAATAATTACAACGAGCCGTTCGTAGTCAATGCGGACGGCTCTAATTCTAAAAGGCGATATTTTGATTTACAGGAGCGGATAAGGCTAACGAAAACAACAAAATCAAACTGCTTCTTTTGTGGGATATTTTAAGCAAAAACACCGATGAAAACCACGCAATGAACGCAGACGAGATAAGGGAAGATTAAAATTCTTGCCGTTACTCGTCGATACAGTTTGTGAAAAACGATTAAAAATTCTTGACAAGAAGTTTTGCCGAGTGTATAATGGAGATGCCGAAATGGGAGAAGCGGTACGAATCGCTTGTAAATTCTCTTTCGGGACAATCGAATACTTGTCGGCAAAACCGTCGTGAGGCGGTGACGCAAAGCCAAGGAACTTTATTACAAACTACGCGTCGTCCTGCGAAGACTGCGGGCGAGTTTGAGTTTGGTAAAAAGAGTGCGCCCGGTTGCAATATAGTATCGTTACGGATACTAGGTTGCAACCTTTTTTATTTCCGAAAATTTCCGGTAACGCAACCGGAACGGAGTTGACGGGCGAAAAAGGAGCAAACAGGCCGCGAGCCGTTTGAAATAAGAAATTTTTTTTATGGATGGTGCCGAAGATGACACAACAGAAAACAAAAAGGAAGAATAACGGGAAAACGGCGGTTATAGCAGTTTTATTATTTGCATTGATCGCGATTTTGTGCTTTGGCGGATACACTTTATCAAAGTACGTAACGAGCAGCAGCGATAAAGGCGTAGCGCAGGTTGCCAAATGGGGTTATACCTTAGAGGCAGACGGCAGTAACCTTTTCGGCAAAAACTATAAGTTCGACGGCGTGGTAAGCAAAGCGACCGCAGATACCGCCGGTCTTACCGTAAAAGCAAGCGGCGACTATAACGTAATTGCGCCCGGAACGACCGGGTCTATGACCTTTAAGATTAAAGGACGCGCCGAAGTGAAAGCGTTGATTGCAATGGGGATACATCCGAAAAAGGACGTAGTACTTAAACTGCAGAAAGCCGGCGGGGAAGAGATCGTATATCAACCCGTTAAATGGACGCTTAAAAAGAACGGCGTCGTCGTAACCGGCGCGAAAAACACGACTCTCACGGAGGTTGCCTTGACTTTCCATTCCGACCCCGTCGTCGGCGTAAAAGAACCGGGCGCGGTATTAGCCGAAACGACTTACGAACTCGTCTGGGCGTGGGCGTTTGAAGGGACGGAAACCTTTACCGGTATAACCGTTGACGAACTCGACACGATTCTCGGCCGTCGCGCAGACGACGCGAGTTACGCCGCTTACGGCGACTGGACGATAAAAGACGTCTGCACGGAAATCAATTTTGACCTTGATATGCAGGTATCGCAATACGCTCTGTAAACGAGCGAGGTAAAAAGCAAACCGTTCGGGTCGCGCGGAAAGCGACCTCTGCGGATTAAGAAAGTAAGTAAAATATTTTTAGCGGATAAACCGTAAAAGAGGAGTTTGTTATAATTAAAAAAACGATATTCGGCGGGAGTTTATTGATAACTTCCGCCGATTTTTCGTAAAAAGCGTTGAAAATCCGTAAAAGTCCGCGGCTGACGATAATACGAATTTTACGTTGAGTTATATCGTATCTCTGCAAAATGCTTGCAAAACGCAATTAAACGGTATATAATAAGTCAATCAAAAGAATACCGTGTTACGGAGGTTATAAAAATTATGTTCGGAAAAAAATTATCTACGATTATTTGCGCGGCGTTGTTAGCGATAACCTGCATCGGATCGGCTGCTTGCAAAAATAACCGCGGCGGAGAAGAAACTCGGAAGCCGCTCCACGACAGCACGAAATGGTTTACCGAAGAAGAACTGTCGGCAAAAGGGCTTGCGGGTCTGCCCGCTCCGTCGGGGTTGTCGGGAAAGATCAATTCAAGCGACGCCTGGTTTAACGACGGATATTCGTTCTCGCAAAATTGCCCGGACGAGGCTACTTTCCAAGCGAATGCGGAAACGTATTTTTCGTACTTGAAAACGCATTATGACGGCATGTTCGGTAAAACGAGAGATGAAAAATTCAGCATGGATACAAACGAAAATTGGTATATCATAGAGCAAAAGAATGATTTATCCGAGTATTTCGGCGATAATCCGAGCAAGTTATATAA
>JAJWOJ010000134.1 GCA_021635425.1 Clostridiales bacterium
CTTTCGGCGCATACGCGCCACCTTCCCCCGATTTAACTTTTTATGCTTATATTTGCTCCGCCGAGTGGGAAGACTTTCATTTTTTTTCATGCTATTTATACTTATTTTTGGTAAGCTTGCGCCCCTCTTTCGGCGCATACGCGCCACCTTCCCCCAATTTAACTTTTTATGCTTATGCTTTTCTCCGTTGAGTGGGAAGACTTTCGGCTCTATAGCATAAAATAGCGAGAGGCGACCTCTCTCGGCACTTGCGTGCCACTCTCCCCGAAGGGGAAAGCTTTTTATCCCGGCACTTGCGTGCCACTCTCCCCGAAGGGGAAAGCTGTTTTATCTTATATATTATGTTAATACATATCTTGTTTTGTTCTGCTCATTATATGGATATCGTTTTCTATTTTATATAAAACAGCCTCAAAATTTTTTTAGGTGAAATTTTTCATCGTTCCTTTAAAATTACTTGACACGCTTCACAAGCATGGGTATAATGTACAATGTGAAATTGTCTGATGCCGTTCGCGGGTTTTAAAAATTCACCGAATCGGTTTGCAGGGTTTCAAACCACAAAGTATAATTTCGAAAGAGAAGTACTTCTCTTTTCGCCTTCGGCGAAAAGATTCTCTTAAATGGGGAATCAGCCCGAACGGAATTTTCGGGGCTTACGAAATGTACAAAGCGTGCGGAAACCGACAAATTCGACAAATACGGCAAATACGATAAATACGGTAAAACCGATAAAGCCGTTAAATACGTCAAATCAGGCAAATACGACAAAACGAACAACGAAAAAAACGAAAACAAAAGACAAAAGATAATTACGCCGAAAAGCGCGTCGCGTTGTTATATTTCGGGTTGTGCCGCCCGTATATATAATGATATTGGCAACTATGCGGCGTTGTTATAGAAAAAAGAAACCTTATTGTATAGCCGCAAATAAAAAATAACGAACTGCGGATGAGGTTTCGGGGCGGATGGGGTCATCCGAGGCAAAAAATTTTTATATTTTTTATATGGAGGTAAATATGGTAACAAAGGCAAAAAAAGCTTTGCTCGCGAGCCTTGCGGCATTTCTTTGCGTAATGCTTACGGTTTTCGGGCTTAGTATGTCTGTTTCATTGTCCGAAACGGCAAAAGCTGCAGACGGAACAACCACGGAAGTTGCGGAAGTAAGCGGCGTTAAATTTGCAACTCTTGCGGAAGCAATTGCAGCGGCAAAAGACGGCGAAACGGTTAAACTTCTTGCGAATGCAACCGAGGACGTTGTAGTCAAAAAGAACATTACGCTCGACCTTGGCGGTAAGACGTTGACGGGTACGAATTCCGGATACGCAACGTTGTCTATTCAAAACGGCGCAACTACGACCGTAAAGAACGGCTCAATAGTCGGTTCGACCAGCTATTACACGATTGAAATTACGAAAGGTTCAAACGCAACCGCAACGTTTGAAGATTTAACCGCTACTGCGGGGAATACCGGTGCGTCCATGATCGACAACTGGGGAACGCTTACCATAACCAGCGGAGTATACTCCGGCGGTTTAAACGTTGTTAAAAGCGAAGAAAATTCCACATTGGTAATTAACGGTGGTGAATTTACATTAGATTATTGCCCGAACAATGGATATACGGCTGTTATTTTAGTATATGGCGATACTACTATAAATGGTGGTAAATTTATACAGAATGCCACCAAGAAATGGGCAAATCCTCAAGTTGTTATGACGGGTGTTGTTGAAGGAGCTAAAGCTCCGATTACTCGTGTAACTGGAGGAACGTTTACAAATAATTCAGGAAAAGCCAATGATATTTTTCATGGTCTCGGCAAGGCAACGTCTGACAACTTCGAAGTTTCCGGCGGTACGTTTAATAAATCGATTTCCGAAGGATTCTGTGCAGACGGATTTAAAGTGGTTAAAAATTCAGACGGCACTTACTCTGCAAATACTGTCGAGGTTTGGACGGGGTTTAACGAATCGCTGAAAGTTAGTTCGCATGCTTCTATTGAAGATGCAATGGTTGCTGCCTCTCAAATGGAAATAACTTCAAGCCAGTTTAGAAGAGTTGTTGTAAAAGGTAATTATGAACTTAAATCTGACCTTACAATCGGAACAGGGCTTTATCTCGATGTCCTCGGAACGTTAACCATAAAGGAAGGCGTAACGCTTACTGTACCAGAAGATTGCAAACGTCTTAGCGCATGGTATGGCGGAACAATTGTTAATAATGGAACGATTCTTCTTTGTGCTAAGTTTATAAATAACGGAACTTTTGAGGGAAATAGCTTTGTAGTTCCCGAAGGTTATGTGTTATCGAAAAACAATAATAATATTTTACCGATAAGAGAAGATAGTGCAGATCTTAAAATTGAGTATGATGACGGGTCAACATACTACTTCAATAATGATGGATACCATTATGCAACAACATTTGGAAGCGTTAAAGCTACGAAGATAACACTTCTTAAAGATCGATATAAAGCTATTGGTATAGATGTTGAAGCGGAAGTTGAACTGGATCTTAATGGTCATACCTTACGGAGTGAAGGAGCTGCAAGCCTTACTGTTTCCAAAGACAATACATATTTAAAAATAGTTAATAGTGCAAATGCTGCAGGGAAAATTGTAGCAGGTTCGGTTGATTCTGGAAACAATAAACCCGCATTATGGATTACATCTGGAACTGCTGAAGTTGCTTCAAATGTTATTTTGGACGGAGGCTCAAATCAGCCTGCGGTATATCTTACGGGCGGTAATCTTGTTCTTTACGGAACAGCTACGACGACAGGTGATTACGCGATAACTACTCAAGGAACAAATACAAGCGATACAAAAATCACCATAAAAGATAGAGCAACTGTAAGTGCCGAAAACGGACTTGCAATTTATAACCCGAAGGGAACTCTTATTGTTGAAGGCGGAGAAATCAGCGGTAAAACAGGTGTTCAAGTTTCGTCTGGAAAATTTGAAATCAGCGGCGGAACTATTACAGCAACAGGCGCAGATGAAAGTGCGGGTTGTACGAATGCAATAACAGACGGCGCGGCAGTTTCGATAATTAACCGTAATTATCCCGCAGGTATACCTTCCGCAACAATTGAAGGTGGTACGTTTATATCTTCAACCAAGCCTGCAGTTAGAGCTTATGATTGGACTGATAATGCTTATGCTGCATGGACGGAAGCGGGTGAATATGTAAATGTTAAAGGTGGAACATTCAGTTCTGTTCCCGATAATATTGAATCTCTCTGCGCAGAAGGACATATTTTAACCAATAATGCAGACGGAACATACGGCGTAAAAGTCGGCGTTGCGGAAGTAAACGGCGTTAAATACGAAACTCTTCAGGCGGCAATTGACGCGGCACCGAGAAACGCAACCGTTAAGCTTCTTGCGAATACGAGAGAAAACGTTACTATAGCAAAGAATATCACTCTCGACCTTAACGGCCACACCATTAACGGCGGAACTGTAGCGGGTAAAGCTACTGTCACCGTAACGGCAAGAGTAACCATTAAAGATTCGAGCGCGAGTGCAAATGAGAACGGTACCGGTACTATCATGCGTGAAGATACCGCAGAAAATTCGGGTGTTTCGTCGCATTACGTTATCGATGTTCAGGGTGGCGGCTGGTTGATGTTTGAAGGCGGTAACGTTATAAATCACAGCGGCGTAGTTGGTGTTAAGGGTGCTTCTCTTGTTCGCATCGGCGACGATTCCGTTGATAAATACCCCGGTCTTACCATTAAGGGCGGAACGTTCACTCAGGATAACTTCATCGTTATCAAAGTTGACCGCGGATACTTCACCTTAAACGGCGGTACGTTAAATTCGGCAAACACCTATGCGATCGAAAACTGGTTCAGAGCAACAGTTAAGAACGGTACCGTTAACGGCGCTGTATCTTCCTGGACTTATTCGGGCGGATCGAATTCTACGCTTGAGATAATCGGCGGCACGATAAACGGCGACGTTACTTCCGTAAACTATGGCAATGCGACAGATAAAAAGGCAAGAGTTTCTGTCACCGGCGGAACGATTAACGGTATGCTTGATACAAGATCGTATGACCCTGCAACAGGAGATTTGACGAGCATCAATGATGCGACAAAAGCAACGATTGGAATTACGGGCGGTACGTTCAGCACAGATCCCACTAAGTATGTTGTAGAAGATTCGGCAATAACCGAGAACGAAAACGGAACGTTCGGCGTTGAAAAAACTTATCTTGCAAAAGTAGGAGAAACTTCTTACTATACTATGGAAGAAGCTTTCAAAGCTCAGACTGCAAGCGGTGAAGCGATTGTATTGCTTCGTGACTACACAACGGGTTCGACGTTTAATTCCGGTACTAAACATCGCGTGGTCGACCTTAACGGTCACACCTGGACGTATACGGGTATCGATATGAACAGCGCGGCATTTGAAATTAACAATCCGAATACAACTCTTACGGTTAAGAACGGTAAGATAATAAGTAATACGTTGGTCGGTCTTATACCTTCTGCAATGGGCGGAACCATTAAGTATGATAACGCAGGACTTGTATTTGAAAAAGTTGAAATGACTTCAAAAGGTCACAGCGGTATCGAAACGAACGGTAATAACACCAATGACAGCGTAACGCTTATAAACAGTACGCTTAACGTTCCCAACGGCTTCGGAATTTACTTCCCGAGCAGCGGTACTCTTACGATCGACAATTCTACGATTAACGCTAACACCATGGGCGTTCAGGTTTGTAGCGGTTCGCTTGTAATTTCGGGTGATTCTGAAATTACCGTTGCGGGCGACGCTGTTCCCAAAACGGAAAACGACGGCGCAATCCAAGACGGCGCGGCAATTTCCGTTGTAAACAGAGCGGGTTATAAAGGTCTTTCAAACATCGTTATCACCGGCGGAACGTTCACCGCAAAAGCCGGCAAAGCTCTCAAAGCTTACGACTGGGTTAATAAAGTCGAAAGCACTTTCACCAAGGCTGACCATGTAGCTGTAAGCGGCGGAACGTTCTCGAGCGAAGTTAATAAAGATTACCTTGCGGACGGATTCAGATTAACAAAAACCGGTGAAAGCTACGGAGTAACTGCTAAATATATCGAATCTACTCATGTTTCGCTCGGTACGGCTCTTTCGTTCAGCTATAAGCTCAGAGTTCTTAACGAAGGAGAAACGATTAAAAACGCTAAGGCTTCGTATCGTACAGTAAGAGGTAATCTTGTTGAAATCGATATGACATTGATCGACGGTTATTACGTATTTGACGGAATTACTCCTCAGATGCTCGACAGAAAGATTTCCGTTAACGTTTACATCGGAGATACCGTTGTATATGACGTTGTGGACTATAGCATTCTCGATTACCTTCAGGATCTTCTTAATACTGATCTCGGCACAAAAGCAACCGTTACGAAACAGCTTGTTGCAGACCTTGCGTTCTACGGCAAAGCGGCAATGAAATATGTCGGATATACAACGACCGTGGTTGATAAGTTTATCGCGGATAACGGCTTAACTCAATCGACCGGTGACATTACCGGCGTCGCAACCTCGAGCGGTACAGAAAAAGTTGCAAACGTATCTGTTCAGTTTGCAAGCCAGAACAAGATTCTTATAGGCGTTGCCGAAAGCGTATTCAATGATTACTCCTATACCATTAAGGTAAACGGAACGGAAATCGCCAACGAATTGTGGCAGACAGACGTCGTAGACGGATATCGTGTTTACGTGTCCGACGGTTTCGCGGCAAGTTATATAACCGATAAAGATCACTACGTCGAAGTTGAAGTTCTTAAAAACGGGGCTTCTGTTCAGAAAGTACAGTGCAACGTTGCAGGTTATTGTATGAAGATGGCGGAAAACGCAAAAATGGGTGAGCTTGCAACAGCTACTTACTATTACGGTGTTTCGGCTGCGAAATATGCAGCAATCATTAAAGGTTAAATCGGAGGTGTTTTGATATGAAAAAATATGAAAAAGCAGAAGTCGAGATAATTATCGATATACCGGTTACAGATATAGTAAGTTCGTCGGCTGATGATAGAGCAATCAACGGCGAGTGGCTTGCATTTTAAAATACTGTTTACGGAAGGGAATAGAATAATTCTCTTCCGTAAAATCCGAGCAGGGAGGAAATCATGAAAACCG
>JAJWOJ010000135.1 GCA_021635425.1 Clostridiales bacterium
CTCTTTTTTTATGCCGTTTCGAGGGGTGATTTCCTATTTACGGTGAGAAAAATTATAATAATAACAGTAAATCGAAAGGAGTTTTCAATGAAATACAAAGAATGGTTGGACGTATGGTTTGCGAACTAATGGTTTTCTTTGAGTAGATGGTTTTTAGCCGCAGGTGATTGCGTTCTGGTTGTCGACAAGACAAGCCCGAATTTGAACGCAATCACCTTACTTAAAATTAAACGTATATAAGTAATTTTTTACCGTAAAATGTTTGAAAAATATCCGTTCGGGTGTTATAATGATATCAATGACAAGCTTAAAGGTGAGTATGGAAGAAAAGGATTCAAAGTTTAATTATTATATCGGGCTCGATATTGGCGGGACTAAATGCGCGCAGACGATAGGAAAAATTGCCGCAAACGATGGGCTTGAAATTTTAAAAAGGGTAGAATTTTCAACCGCGGGGCAGAAACCGGAGGTTATTCTCGACAGGTTTTCGGGGTTTATCGAAAAAACATTGAAGGACTATAATATCAGCGGTATCGGCATAAGCTGCGGCGGACCTCTGGACAGCAAAAAGGGCGTTATAATGTCTCCGCCCAGCCTTCCGCTTTGGGACAATATAAATGTTGTTGAGTATTTTGAGGGTAAATTCAATATAAAAACCAATCTTCAGAACGACGCGAACGCATGCGCCGTTGCGGAATGGAAATTCGGCGCGGGGAGAGGTGTGGAAAATATGGTCTTCCTGACTTTTGGTACGGGTTTCGGCGCGGGGCTTATTCTCGGCGGCAGGCTTTACGGCGGAACGACCGACAACGCGGGAGAAATCGGACATATCAGGCTTACCAACCGCGGTCCCGAAGGGTACAGAAAAAAAGGTTCGTGCGAGGGGTATTGCAGTGGCAGCGGAATGGCTCGGCTTGCCCTGATTATGGGCAAAAAGAGCAGTTTAAAGACTGAATATAACGAATTTATCGATAAAATCGGCGGTGAGAAGAATATTTCCGCTAAAAATATGGCGGAATATGCCCGTAGCGGCAACGAATTTTGCAAAGCCGTTTACAAAAAGAGCGGCGAAATGCTCGGGCGGTCTATTGCCATTCTCGTCGATCTTTTAAACCCGCAGAAAATCGTTATCGGCGGAATTTTTATGCGCGCGAACGACCTTATGTTGCCGCACGTAAAAAGGGCTATGAAAAAGGAATGCCTTTCCTTCAGTTTAAACGACGTTGAAATCGTTTCTGCGGGACTTGGCGAAAATATAGGCGATTACGCGGCTTTATCTATCGCAAAAGGAGAGTTTTAATTATGAAAGATACTACAAAAAATAATTACGAGGAGCTTTTCGTTCGTTGTCCCGTCCTGGAAATGTGCAGAAACGACATTCTTGCCGCGTTTGAAATACTTTTTGACGCTTATAAAAACGGCAAAAAACTGCTTGTTTGCGGAAACGGCGGAAGCGCGGCAGACAGTGAGCATATCGTAGGGGAGCTTTTGAAACGTTTCAAAAAACCGAGAAAAATTAACCCCGAAGTCTATGAAAAACTCGGGGCGTTCGGCGAGGATGGAGCAAAGCTCCAAGCCACTCTTGAAGGCTCTTTGAGAGCGATTTCGCTTACATCGCATATCGCATTTTCAACAGCTTTCGCAAACGACCGCGAGCCGCAGGTTGCTTTTGCGCAGCAGCTTTACGGGCTTGCGGATGAGGGCGACGTCGCTTTGATGATCTCCACCTCGGGTAATTCGATGAACTGTGTTTACTGCGCGGAAGTTGCCAAAACAATGGGTTTGAAAACAATTTCTTTTACGGGTAAAAAGGAAAGCAAACTTTCTGCTTTATGCGATGCGAACGTCCGTGTTCCCGAAATTGAAACCTATAAAATTCAGGAATTGCATCTGCCCGTGTATCATTGTCTTTGCGCGATGCTCGAAGAGGAGTTTTTTTAAAAGTCTGCCTATAAGTCGATTAGATATGTCTTTTTAACTGCATTAAGCAAAATAAAAACCGCGGAAACGCGGCTTTTTTATTGGCGTAGTTTCAGTTTCTGAACTCCGAACGATATTTTGACGGAGTTATTCCGAATGCCTTCTTAAATATGTGATTGAAGTGCGAAAGCGACGAGAATCCTATATCGCTCGAAATTTCGAGCGTGGTAAGCCCCGTGAAACGGAGTTGCTCTTTTGCGTGGGTAAGCTTTAAGCCGAGCATGTATTCGTTGAGCGTTTTGCCCGTATGCTTTTTAAAAAGAAAGCATAGTCTCGAATAACTGTAGGGAGTAAGCTTCACGATTTCGTCCGTTGAAAGCTGATAGGCGTTAGGCTTGTTCAGCTCGTTAAGCAAATTTTTGAACCATTGCGGATAAGCTTCCGTATAAGAGTAACGCTTTTCGAAAAACACCTGCAAAAGCGAATCGAAAATAAGCTTGGTGTGGAAAACGTGGCTTAAAACGTCGTTTCCTTGAACGGTCTGAAGGGAAAGCATTTTATAAATGCTGCTTTGAAGTCTGTTTTCGGGGATTTTAAACGCCAACGGCGACGGGTCGCCCAGCAGCTCTTCGTATAATCCTTCTTTATATGCCGATAAATACTTGTGTAAAAACTCGCTTTTTATCAAAAAGTTGATTTGCTGATAATCGTAATCAGGGTTTTTGAAGCAGTGTATGTCCTGCGGACGAACGAGGAATGCGTCGCCTCTTGAAAGATCGTAAAGCTCTCCGTTTATTGCGTGCGTTATTTTTCCGCTTCCGATAACGAAAAGTTCCCAGTGGTTATGATTGTGTAGCGCGTTGAAATCGGAATTTGTCCATGTGAACGTTATATCGCAGTCTCCCCAAGGGGACGAACGCAAAAAATCGGCGGTATTGACTTGGTTGTTTTTCGGAACGGCAATGTTTGTAAAAATCGGTTTTTCAAATGAATCCATAATCGGATTATAACAGACAAAAGCTCTTGTGTCAATTAAAAATCGCAATCATAATTTTTTTAAATAACCAAAAATCGCAGAGTTTTAAGGGGAAATCGCTTCTAAAAGAAAAAACACAAAAAAAAGACAGTAGAAAATCACTACTTAACGATTAAATAAAACAAGAAACCGAATAAAGGGGGTGCTATAATAATCGCAGTCGGGAGACCCCGTGACCGAAATTCGCACCGTGAAGCAACCGAAAACAGTGTTTCCGGCACGAAATTTATTAAAACGGAAGTATAAAGATCAAAGAAGTATAAAGATCAAACAGGAGGAAACAAAGATGAAAATCTCAAAAATTCTGCTTATCGCGATCATGGTTATAATAACCGCGTTTGCGGCGATAAGCTGCGGCGACGGAGACAGCACATCCTTATCGGACGGCTCGGTTTCCGCAACGGACAAAACGTCGGAAACTATTTCCGACAGAGACAGCGAAAGCCCTGAAGAGAGCGAATCGCAATCCGAAAGTCAATCGGAAAGCGAAGACCCCGAAGTACCTCGCGAAATAGGCGTAATGTTCGGCGACGAAACGCCTGCAGACGGGAGTATTACCGTAGACTACAGAAACGCGCTTGCGGGCTTTACGTTCTACGACAAGGCTTCTTCTGATGAAGAGCCGATTTCGGACGACCTTTCTGCGCTTACCGTTGACGGCGAAGAAGTAGCTGGCGAAAACTACGATTACACGCTCGGAATCCTTGAACTTACGGAAACTTATATCAAGACTTTCGAACTCGGTAAAAAATATAAGGTAAAAGCCGTATTTGGAGAGGATTCCATAGAATTCACCGTTAAGTTCACCGACGACGGCGCACCCGCGCTCAAATATCTTGCGGACGACGTTTTCAAAAACGTATATCTTGTCGGAAGCGAAATAGAGCTTCCCGTCGCGAGTAAATCACCCTCGTCGATTCAGAATATTTCCGCAACGTACACCCTTAAAACGGCGGACGGAACAGAGGTTTCGTATGTGGATAACAAGTTTGTCGCCACGGAAGGAAATTACGTTTACACGGCAACGTTTATGAAAAACGGTGAGAAAAGCTCTGAAAAGGCAAACGAATTTGTCGTAATCAACCTTGCGGAAGCAAATCTTGCGGCAAAAGACGTAGCCGTTGTTTTCGGCGGAATTTACGACGAAACGGAAGGCGCGTCAAAGTATATCGGAACGAACGGACTTTCCGAAATCGTAATTCCCGAAAGCTATAAACATGTTAAAATAAGCTATAAAGGCGAAGGAACGATTGCTTGCGGAGACGATGAAATCGCACTTTCCGCCGTGGATTACACGGTCGCAAGACTTTCGCTTTCCGAGCTTAACGGAATGAAAATCGTTTCGGAAAACGGGCTTTATATTAAGGATATGACGGTGTCCGAGGTTTCGGCGTTCAATACTGAGGACGTCTCAACTCTCGATTTTACCGATAAGGAATTTTTACCGTTATGGGGGTATAACGAGTCCTACGGCACACCCGTTTATAACGACGAGCTCGGCGGAATCTCCTTCGCGGGGACGGGCAACAGCTGGCCTTACACCTTGCAGAAAGGTATAATAAAAACCGCTTACGACAACGGATATAAATATCTTGTCATCACCTATAGCGGAAAAGGCACGACGCGCGTTTACAACAACACTACGGGCGATTGGGGCGGTTTCTCGAGAGATCTTGCCGAAGCTACGACGAGAAGAATAGCATATAACCTTGACGAGGCGGTCAAAAAAATCGAAATAGACGAAACTGCGGGTTTCTCGATAATAACGGATAAAGCCGCGCTCGTTCTCACGGAATTGCGTTTCTTTGAGACGGACGTAGTTATCGAGGAAGAAGGCATTTATAATGAAAAGAACCTTGTGGCGGAAGAGCTTACGGATAAATGGTCGCATAATGCGAGCGTGAGCGACGCAGCGGCTTATAATACTGAAGAGGGCGCGATGTCTTTCCCCGCAAACGGCAACTACGACACCTTCAATTTCGAACACGAGGCTTTGAGAAAGGCTCAGAAAAAGGGTTACACCGCTGTAAGATTCCTCGTCAAGGGAAGCGCAGGCGAAGTCAGTCTTTTCGTAGAAAGCAACTGGGGCAGAGACGTGAAGTTCTCCGTCAACACGAACGGCGAGTATGTCGAAGGAATTCTTTATTTCGGAGATCTTATTTTCAACGAAAAATCGGGTATAGCGATTTTGTCTTCCAACGATAAAGGCGGCGACCCCGTTCTTATCAAAGAAATGGTATTCACTCACGATGTACCCCCGACCGAGCCGGATTACACGGCGATGAACCTTGCTTCCAAAGAGGTTCTCGAGAAATGGTATTATAACAGCGGTTCGGGCGTTCAACCGAGTTACGACGAAGCCGAAGGCGCGATGATTTTACCCGCAAACGGAAATTATGACACTTACACCCTTTCGCACGCAATCGTCAAAGCGGCAAAAGCTAAGGGTTACAACGCGGTTAAGTTTACCGTTAAAGGTGCAAACGCTTCGCTTCGCGTGTTTGTAAGCGGCTCTTGGAATTCGGATGCGATTTATAATATCGATTCCGAAAACAAATACACGACATACACGATGCATTTTGCTCACCTCGATCTTACCGAAAATTCGGGAATAACTTTCCTTGTTTCGGACGCGGCGGGCGGCAGAGCATTATATGTAAAAGAGCTTGTATTTGCCAAAATCGAAGTAAGCGAAGCAGTTATGAATCTTATGACGGGTAACCTCGTTTCCAAAGAAAATTTAAGCCTTTGGGTAAGCGACGGTAAAGGCGGAACGGTAAGTTACGACGACGAAAACGGCTATGCGAAGTTTGATTTCACCGCAATAAGCTCGATAAAATTAAACGTAAATTTTGCGGAAATCGCGGAATATATCAAACTTTTCGGAAAAACTAAAATCGTTTGGAGCAAACTCGAATCTTCCACTGAAAAATACGGCAGAGTAAGACTTTACGAAAACGAAGAGCAATTCAATGCTTCCGAGGGTAACCAATTCTTGCAGGAATTAAATATTCTCGGAGCAAAGGTCGGTGACGACAGAGTTCTCGCGCTCGATATCACAAGCGCGCCCGATACGGCGGTTTTCGCGATACACAATAAAAGCACCAAAGTTGCCGTTTGCAACATAATGCTTACAGAAGTACGGTTCGCTTAATAAAAAT
>JAJWOJ010000136.1 GCA_021635425.1 Clostridiales bacterium
ATATCTCTATAAGCAACAACGATATCTTCTCTCCCTCCTGTTTTTCGATATATTATTTCACCATCAACGCAGTACAAGAGCATTCTATCCATTTTAAGATCATAGTAATAAATCATACTTTACTCCTTCTCGGCTTGGGAAATTTTTCCAAGCCGAATCTTGTTATCACTGTATCGCTTCTAAAGTCCTCTTACTCCAATTTGCATCGGATTGATAATCGGACAAAATTGCACTATTAACTTTTATTACAACATTAGAATCGCCATTAAACACATAAGCACTTATTGTCGGCATAGTATTCGATTCATTCGTTATGATCTTCAACCCGTCGCAATTGTAGAAAGCGTAATCGCCTATCGAGGTTAAATCGGACTTAATTATTATGCTTTCAAGCATTGAACAGTTAATAAATGCATTCTTGGATATGACAGTCTCATCTGTTATCACAACTTCTCGCAACGAAGCAGGAATGTAATAATAGTAGTGTGTATATTGCATCTTTGTGCCGTCTTTGTTTGACGTTTCATAGCCGAAGATATATCCAAATACTTGTGACTGACTATATGTACTATTGCGGTCTGTTCCGATAAACGGCAATTCAATTGATACAAGATTATTGCATCCCATAAACGCAGCTGATTCTATTGTTTCAACGAGTTTACTGACAATAATCTTTGTTGCCTTAGCATCATTATAGAATGCTCTTGCGCCGATCTTTTTAAGAGAACCGTTAAGATTGAATACGCCGTTCTCCGTGGAGTTGATTTTTGCCAGCTTAGTACAGTTTGCGAAGGCATCATTTTTAATCTGTTCCAATGTAGTACCATACTTCAATTCTTCAACTGCTGAGCCGTAAAAAGCATAACTACCGATTATTTTTACACTATCGGGCACAGTATAGGACTTTTCATCTCCCCAATATTGCAACAATGCGCCATCGACGATGAGCGAATTGTTGTTCACAATATACTCATCCGAATATATACGTGATGAATAACCACTCCAATATGATGCCGTCTTATATGCTTGATATGCATCCTTCGGTACAATTACAACTAAGCCTTTACCGGTTGCACCGTCAAACACCTTACTGCCGCCAAGTGTTATCAATTGCGTTATATTGCCATTACGAACAAATACCACCCTTAAATTCGAGCATGAAGTAAAGGCGCCGTCACCCATTGAAACGACCGACTCGGGGATTTCCATTATTCGCAATCCGGAGCAGTTTGCAAATGCGTTATTTTTAATACTCTCTAAATTTTTCGGTAACGTAATACTCAAGACACTTGTACATCCAGCAAACGCATACGAGGTAACACTTGTTACTCCTATCGGCAACACTATGTTTCCGTCGATAGAACTATTCATCCTACTTAACGAACCACAGTTATTAAAAGCATAACTTCCAATATTTTCTACCGTATCAGGAATAGTAATTGTTTTAAGTGCCGAACATCCGTCAAATGTACACGATTGAATACTTGTTATCCCTATTGGCAATACCATATTTCCTTCGACAGGACTATTCATCCTGCTTAACGAACTACAGTTATTAAAAGCATAACTCCCAATAGTTTCTACTGTATCAGGAATAGTAATCGTTTCAAGCGCCGAACAGTCAGCAAACGCATACGTTCCTATGTTTGTAAGTGCTGTTCCAAAACTCATGTTTGTGATTTTTTGGCAATTTTTGAACGCGAAGTTGCTTATTTTTGTTACAGTAGACGAAACTGTTATATTTTCAATAAAATCACAGTTCTGGAATGCCCCATATGGTATTAGCGCGGCATTTGTTATTGTTACTGTTTTCAAAGTTGACGGAATGTAATAATAATCCGCGTAATAATTGGAATAATATGCGTAATTATATCCTGAAGTATCAGTTATCATATAACTTCCATATCCCCAACCTTGATATACAGTTCCTTGAGGTTTTGAATATGTTTTAGATTCATACTTACCAAAAATATAGCCAAAGACCGATTCACTTGTTTGATCTGTTTTACCCGTTCTCCCTATAAAAGGCAATGTTATGCTTTCTAGCGGGCAACCTTGGAGCGCCCCTGCACCTATACTTGTTACTGTGTTGGGTACGACAATAGTCTTTATGGACATATTTCTAAACGCGCTATGCTCTATTGCATCCAGCCCCCTCGGTAAGGTTAATTCAGTTATGCCGACACAATTCTCAAATGCGTTATTTTGAATAGTCTCTAAATTTTTCGGCAACTGAACACTAAAAATACTTGTACATCCGGCAAACGCATACGATGGAACACTCGTTACTCCTATCGGCAACACTATATTTCCGTCGACAGAACTATTCATCCTACTTAACGAATTACAGTTATTAAAAGCATAACTTCCAATAGTTTCTACTGTATCAGGAATAGTAATCGTTTCAAGTGCCGAACAGTCAGCAAACGCATACGTCCCTATGCTTGTAAGAGCTGTTCCAAAACTCATATTTGTGATTTTTTGGCAATTTTTGAATGAGAAGTTGCTTATTTTTGTTGCAGTAGGCGGAACTGTTATATTTTCAATAAAATCACAGTTCTGGAATGCCCCATATGGTATTAGTGTGGCATTTGTTATTACCACTGTTTTCAAAGTTGACGGAATGTAATAATAATCCGCATAATAATCATTATTATAACTGTAGTTAGGTCCTGATATCTCCGTAATTAAATGTCCATAACCATAACTATACTTGCGACAGCCCCAACCTTGATATACAGTTCCTTGAGGTTTTGAATATGTTTTAGATTCATACTTACCAAAAATATAGCCAAGGACCGATTCGCTTGTCTGATCTGTTTTACCCGTTCTCCCTATAAAAGGCAATGTTATACTTTCAAGCGGGCAACCTTGGAATGCTCCCGCACCTATACTTGTTACACTATTAGGAACGATTACAGTGATTAAATGAGCATTTCTAAATGCATAATAATCTATCGTCTGCAAACTATTTGGTAATAAAATACCTTGCAAACTACCACAGTTATCAAATGCGTATGTTCCTATGCTAACAAGCGTATCAGGCAAATTAATAGATTGTAGTAATGGATTTTCAGCAAAAGCATAGCTCGAAATCTGCGTCGTTCCTCTCATCAACCTAACCGTCTCGAGATTATCACACCCATAAAATGCGTGGTCGCTTATAGATGTGACTGTCCCCGGGACAACAATACGCTTAACAAATGAGTTTAGATAGAACGCATATGGCAAAATATTGGAAATAGAACTCGGAATAGTTACCGATTCAGCCGTTCCAAAACATTGAACCAATGTATTGCCGCTAATTGCCATTCCGTTTGATTTTACGATAGACAATCCGTAGAATTTGTCTATTCCAAGAGCTTTCCAATCGCTATTGCTCTTATAAGACGCAAGCAATCCGTCAGGCACGTATATTTTTGCATAACTATTGAACCCTTGCAGCATACCAGATGAATAAGAAAGCAATGTTCCTTCTTTTCTTATGATAATTGTTCTTAATACATTGTTAGATGCAAAAGCCGACTTTCCAACTGAAATTACACTATTCGGTAGTTCTATCTTAGTGATTTTACAACCATAAAACGCATAATCCCCAATCTCCGTTATATTTTCCAAACAAATATCAGTCAATCCTATGCAGCCTCGGAATGCATAATTACCTATGGACGTAAGGGGATTTATAAACGTCGCCTTTTTCAATGTCTTGACATTTGCAAAAGCGTAATCGGCAACTAAACTTGATTCCGTCACTTTGATTTCAGTTAATACAGAGGGAATATAAGAAGTCCAAGAACCCTGTGTAGCAGCAACCATACCATCGTAATTGTTTTGACCGAACAGCCATCCGAGCACGGCATTATAACCTGTTGCATTTACACTCTGACCTACAAACGGTATCTCAATTTTAGTCAAAGCCTTACATCCGGCAAAAACACCCTCGCCGATCGTTTGAACGTTTACAGGGATAACAATATTCCTTATGCCTGTATGAGCAAAAGCATTTGTACCTATGGAATTTAAGGTGTCCGACAAATTAAATGTCGATAGACCCGTTGCATATTCAAACGCTCTGCCTTCAATTTCAGAAACTCCATCAAACGATACATTTTGAAGCTTCGACATATATGAAAATGCTCCATACGGTATTCGCGTTGTGTCAGAAAGCTCAATGTGTGTAAGAGAAAGCGGAACATATGCCGAATAGGTTTGATCAAATCCTTCATTATCCAAATACGGCTGATCTATCTCTTCCGTATTTTCCACACTGTTTTGACCGAACCAATAAGTCAGCAAGCCTTTTTCTTGCGTTGCCGTTCTCGATTCACCTACAAACGGAACTACAAGGCGCGTTAAAGCAGAACATCCCGAAAATGCTCCTTTCCCTATCGTTTCGATTGTATTTTCCATAAATACGGCAGTGAGTTTATCGCAGCCGTTGAATG
Source organism: Clostridiales bacterium (assembly GCA_021635425.1). Taxonomy (GTDB): domain Bacteria; phylum Bacillota; class Clostridia; order Christensenellales; family Borkfalkiaceae; genus UBA10281. The sequence continues at coordinate 4,446 of JAJWOJ010000136.1, forward strand.
CGTTTTCGCCTATCGCCGTAACAAGTTTACCGTTGTAATATTCGGGAATATACGCTTCTGTAATAGTCTTATCGGAAACGCCGCTTACAAGATATTCGCTACCGTTAGCAGTGTAAACTAAGCCTTCTGTGCCGAGCCATTTTGCGTAAACCGTAATATTATCGGCAACTGTCCAATTCGCAATGCTGTTACCGTCGGCTTCGGTAAGTCTTGCACCGTTTCCGCCGACCTCGGTAAACCATCCGTCGAATGTATAACCGACTCTCGTAGGAACAGAAAGCGTATACGATTCATCATACGTCACTTTTTGTGTAGTAACAGACGAACCGTTTTGCGGATTCATCGAGATTGTATACTCATTTGCTTTCCATACGGCATAAAGAGTAACCGTAGGTTCAACACTCATGGTGTAATTTGCACAATCCGTATATACAACGTTTCCGTTTGCGGTTTCAGCCCAGCCTATAAACGTATAACCTTGTTTTTCGTAAGTGTTTTTATCTAACGCTTTGGTTTCGCCCGAATGAATATCCATATTATTCATCGAGCCGGAAGTGTTTCCGTTACCGTCGAGAATAAGGGTATTCAGGTGCGGAGTCCAGACGGCATATAACGTATTCGTCGAAGACGTACCCATCACATAGACGCTTTTATCCGAATATTGCTTTTCGCCGTCCTTTATCGTAGACCATCCGTCAAAATCATAACCTTTGCGAGTGAATGTATTTGCGTTAAGATTCAATATCGAATCAGTAAATCCTTTTTGGTTTTCCATAGAACCGACGCCGCCGTTAGCGTCAAAAACAAGCGTGTTTTCATTCGCTTGCCAATGCGCAACAAACGACAACGCTCCATACGTTCCGTCTGCAATCGTTACAGTCAGATTATCTTCGCCCGTGAGATTACTTCCGCTCCAGCCTGTGAAAGTATATCCCGCGCGAGTAGGCGCACTCAACGAAAACTCACCCGTTTCAATAGAATATTCGGTTATGTTTTCTGTCTTACCGCCTTTCAATTCGTATGTGATTTTATACGTTATAGGCGACCATATTGCGTAAAGAGTAACTTCGCTGTCGGCTCCCATCGTGTAAACGGACTCATCCTCAAACTCAACCGTGCCATCGGCTTTGGTTGACCAGCCGGCAAAAGTATATCCGTATCGCGTTAATGCGTTCTTCGGCAATTTATACTCTTCATCGGTTGACAAAGTTACGTCGAGCATTTCGCCGCCGTTTCCGCCATTTGCATTGAATTTGAGTGTGTTTTGATTTGCCGTCCAACTTGCGACAAATTCTTTATCGCCTGTCGAATGGGCGGGTATTCTGCCATTGTTTGACCAGCCCTTGAAAGTATATCCTGCACGAGTGGGTGAGGCAAGTATTATTTCTTCGTTTTCAACGTTATAATAGTCTTTATTTGATTCGCTGTTCGTTCCGCCGTTCAAAACGTATGTGATTTTATAGCCTATAATTTCCCAATTAGCGGTAAATACTTTATCGCTTGTAGAATTTACAGGTATTTTCCCGTTATCCGACCAGCCGATAAACTTGTAACCGGTTTTAGTCGGTTCAGCAAGCGTTATAT
>JAJWOJ010000137.1 GCA_021635425.1 Clostridiales bacterium
ACTTTGTAATATATTCCTTTTTGTCTTTGAAAAAATCAAGGACAACGTCTTTGTAGGAAAGTTGCAACATAATTTCCGATGGCTCGTCGTAAAAGTTTTCATCGTACTCGATGTCGGTGGTGATACCATCAAACAAATTGTTGTTGCAGTATATATATAATTCTTCTTTTGCACGTGTTAATCCGACGTAAATTTTGCGTTTTTCTTCATCCGTTGCACAAGAAACATTATTCAAAAGCATGTATATAACGTCAAATTCTCGTCCTTTTGATTTGTGTATAGTCGAAACCAATACAGTTCCGTTTTCCACGGCATAAAAATCTTCGTAGTTCGACTCTCTGATAAACTCTTCTAAGTCCGTCCGATATTTTGTCTTGTTTATCTTTTCAAAATCCAAAAGCATTTTTAGGCAGATTTCATAACAGGAACTTTTGTCATACAACTTCTCTAAACGTTTCTTCGCAGTATCCCACAAAAAGTTCGGAATAACGGGCGTTTTCAACTCGTTGTCTATTTGCTTCAAAAAATATCTAACCTCGGCAAGATTGTACATTTGAAAACCGTCTGTTGATTGTACAAGTTTTGCAGGTACGTTACTCTTATTAAGCAATCCCAACACTCTTAACGCCTCGTCGTTTGTGGTAGTTAAAACGCATACGGAGCCCTTATGTTTTCTTTCTAAAATACCGCTTACTGTCGGTTGTTCAAGATTAGAATTATTTTTTGTGATTTTTACAATGCCGTCTAAGTCTTTTACAGCCACGCAAGCATCCGTTTTCATTCGTACCTGTATTTTTTGAGCAAAGAGATTTGCAATGTTGACGATATTTTTACCGCTTCGATAATTTTCAATCATATCATATTTCTTAGCACCATAAACATCTATAAGTTCCTTAAGGTGCTTAGAATCTGAACCTCTGAACTCGTATATATTTTGATCGTCGTCACCGACTGCAATAATACGCATATCGTCGTTACGATTCATAAGTGCTTTTATTAATGCAAACTCATATTCATCCATATCCTGCGCTTCATCGATTACAACAACTGTTTTGGTTATTTTCCCCAATTCAACTTCCCCGTTATTAATAAGCTCTGCTGCATCCTTTACTACGTTTTCAGATTCTTCGAGATTGCCGATTTTTCCCAACAAGTCAAAACAATAGGAGTGAAAAGTTTTAATTTCCACAAACGCAGCCGCGTTGCCTATCAATCCGACAAGACGTTTCTTAAATTCCGTAGCCGCGGCACGTGAAAACGTAACCATAAGCAATTGTTCATGCTTGACGTCTTCAAGCAGAAGAAGCGAAGCAAGTTTGTGTACCAAAACCCTTGTTTTCCCGCTTCCCGGACCTGCCGCAACGACAATATATTTTGATTCGTCATCATTGATGATTTCCGACTGCTTATCGGACAATTCGTTAAAAAGTTGATTGTACTTTTCAGGCGTGATATTTCTTTCGATTTCGGCGGCACGGTTGCCTTTGAAATACTTTACGATAAAGCGTTTGAAATCCATTTGGAAGTAATCGTTTACAAATTGCAATGCTGCATTATAATCGCGCACCATTAAATTGGCATATTCGCCAACGATATGAATTTGCTGTATCTTTTGTTTATAAAATTCACTTAATTGACGATAATCTTCGTTTTTGTAACGAATTTTATTATCCATTACCAAACGCTTAATTTCCATCCCGTTGTAAGAAACCAAAAAACCTCCTTGAAGAGATATTGCTCCTATCTTTGAAAGATACAAAAGCGCATCCTCGATGTCATTAGAGGTTACGGGTGTATCGTATATCTCTAATTTGGGTATTTTTTGATAGGCTTCATATAACCCGATCAATGAAAACTCAACGAGAGCTTCTTCGTTTTGTTTGATAGGCGATTTTTCGCTCATACGATACAGTTCTTCCACTACAAATCTGCAAATGTCCTGCCTTTTCTCTGATTTCGCAAGCAGTTTATTTACAGGAACCGTAGGAATATAATCCGTTCTGTTTTGGGAATTAAACTCGCTTTTTTGTATATATCCTTTTATCGTCCAAAAATAATTGATTGTTTTGATGTTTTTTACCGTGGATGTTTTTAAGCCTTTCTTTATGGCTGCGTTATTTAATTCCTTAAGGTTAAAACTATTACCTTCATCTTGGATATTAGATAAAATGAAGAACTCGAGGTTCATAAATTTTTCAAGCACAAGCAACGCTTTGTTTTGTGATTCGGTACGCCTAATATACGCCGTCATATCTTGTGCGTCTTGAAGAAGCTTGATTTCCCTCATTTTGTTAACAAGATTGATTACCTCTTCTTTTTCGATTGCAAGGTTGTCGGCAATATAATCGACTCTTGACTCCGCATCGTCATTCCCGGCATCGGCGCGACTTCTGCTTGAAATAAGATACTTTATGATTCTTTTGGCTGATAATCGCTCAGTTTCATTAAATAACGGAGATGTTTCTATCATATAAGAGGCTTCTTGCATATTTTTAACCAATATGCTTGTAGCATAAACGCGCGGAACATTATGTCCGCGTTTAATATAACCTGCCGTTTCAAGCGCAGAGATGGCTGTTTTTACTCTCGTTTCGATATCTGCGACGGAATCGTCCCAACCTGCTTGTCTTGCTATTTCCAAAGCGGAGCAACAAACTTTATTTCTCGTTTTTGTCAAATCTTTAATAGCTTTCCAAACTTGTTGAATTTCGCTAATGCTCAATTTGGTTTGATTGAGTAGTATAAAGTGTTTGTCCAAATCATTGTCGCTATACAAAACATAACATTCCGCTTCCAATGATTGGTCACGACCTGCACGACCTGCCTCTTGAACATAATTTTCAAGCGAATCGGAAATATCGTAGTGAATAACCAATTTAACGTCTTTTTTATCTACGCCCATACCAAAAGCAGAAGTTGCAACTATAACTTGTACTTCGTTTTTAATAAATGCTTCTTGATTTGCGATTTTTTCGGAAGATTCCATTTTGCCGTTAAACGGTTTCGCGGGAAAGCCGTCATTAGTAAGTTTTTCGGCAAGAGCCCGAGTCCTTTTCGTCCTTGAAACATAAACGATAGTAGGACATTTCTTTGCCTCTATCAAAGAACGCAGTGTGTTGTATTTTTCTTCGTCCGTTTCTTTGTATAAAACGGCATAATGAAGGTTCTTTCTCGTCGCGTTAGTCGCAAATATTTCGAGGTCAATACCTAATTTTCTCTTAAAATAGTCACAAATATCAGTTATAACCTTTTGTTTCGCTGTTGCTGTAAAACAAGATACGGGGATAGGATTTTTTAATCCTTTTTTGTGTTGAAGCTCTTTAAGAAAGTCTCCAATATATAAATAATCAACGCGAAAATCTTGTCCCCAAGCCGAAAAGCAGTGTGCTTCGTCAATGACAAAACGAGCAATGTTTCTCGACATAAGCAGACGCTCGATTGTTTTGGATCGTAACTGCTCGGGTGAAATATACAACATAGAAGCCGTGCCGTTTGCAACTCTATCAACGGCATCTTTTCTCTCAATCGGGCTTAATAAACCGTTGATGGTGACCGCCTCGGCAAGACCTTTTCCTTCTAGATTGTCTACTTGGTCTTTCATTAAAGATTGAAGAGGTGAGATTACAACCGTAAGCCCGTGAATCGTTACTCCCGCCATCAATGCAGGGAGTTGGAAAGTAATAGACTTTCCGCCGCCTGTCGGAAATACGGCAAGAACCGATTTACCTTTTACCGCCGCATCGGCCGCTTTTTCTTGTAAAGGTTCTCCGTTATAAGTTCTAAATTCATCGAACCCAAAGAATCTTTTTAATTGTTTATGTACATCTAATTTTGCAGTACAATACGCACAACCTTCTTTGCAAGGAGTATGCCTTAAAAACTTTATAACGTTTTCTACTTTAGGATAATTTTTTAATACCCACGCTGGGGTAATGGAATCCTTATCGTCACAATTGATAATGGCTAAGGCATAAGCGAGTTCCACGGGATAGTACTTCATCATTAAAGCAATGTCGGCATTCGCGCAAATTTTACCCTCAAATTCGCTTTTAATGATGTGGTCGGTTAGCCCGTAAGGTCTAAAGTTTATATATTTAAAAAATCCCTGGAATTCAGGATAGGAGTATAGTAATGCGCATAAAATCCATTTCATTTTAGGCGAAAGTGCTTGGAATGCGTTTACTTCATCGTAAAACAAATCTTTCGCTTTGATTGCGTCGTTGAGCGGATTATTTAGCTCGTCTATTTGAATTTTATCGTCTTTTAGCAGTTTGTGATAGGGCTTTTTAGGAAATACAATTGGAGATATGTAAAGGGTATCGATATAAATAGGCGTACTGTCAATGTTCAGCAGTTCTCCGATATATTTAATATCGTGATGGATAATATTGTGACCACAAATAAAGTCGTTACCCTTTATAAAACGAGAAAATTCTTGTGTGTTTGCAGAATGAAATTGAGCAGTTTCGGTAACTGCCCCTAAATCTCCGATTATACCTTCATTTGTTATTTCGCTATCAATAAAAACTATTTGTCCTGTTGTATTTTCACGTAGTGTCCTATTGTAATCCATATATAAATCCACTCAAAATATAATTATTTCGCTTGATTAATTTGACACTAATCTTCTTTTTTTCCAATAAGTTTTCTAACCTCTTTATCAAAATCGGAAGTGATTTTTTGAGTTTTGTTAAAAATATCGTATTCGTGTATTGCTTTACGTTCTGCATCAAGTTTAGATATGCTTCCTTTGCCTTGTAAAATAGTGTATTTGCGAAATTCCAAAAATGCATTAACGGCTTCGGCGAATTGTTGCATTGTGAAAGTGCGTTCATCTTCGATTATGTCTTCCACGTAATCGAAAAAGCCTGAAACGGTCCTTTCTAACTTTTTAATTTGCTTTTCGTTAAGATAATTTTTGGCAACTGTTACATCAGATTTCAAGACCCTTCCGTCAGGAGAGTGTTTCCATGTAGTAAGTCCCATATTTTCTTTGGTACTATCCGCTTTGGAATACACGATTTCGGCTGCGGTTTGTCCTGTTATGGCATAGTGGAACTTATTTTGCACCGTAGCATAAAACTCTTGCGTGATTGCAGAATTTTTATCGTAGTCAATACTGCACTCGGCAAAAATATCGGTAATTTGTTGCCAAATTCTGCGTTCGCTTGCACGAATAGAACGGACTCTTTCTAAAAGTTCACGGAAATAGTCTTTCCCAAAAACAGTTTCGCCTTGCTTTAAGCGGTCGTCATCTAGAACAAAACCTTTCTTAATGAACTCCTTTAATACATTCGTTGCCCAAATGCGAAATTGTGTAGCACGATGAGAGTTTACTCGATAGCCGACAGAAATAATTGCATCAAGGTTGTAAAATTTTACATTTCTTGCTACTTGACGAGAACCTTCGGTTTGAACTACTGAGAAATCCTCGGCAGTTGTAGTCTCTTGTAATTCTCCGTCTTGATAAATATTTTTCAAGTGTAATGAGATATTATCGGTAGAACAATCAAAAAGTTCTGCCATTCCGCGTTGAGTAATCCAAATGGTCTCATCTTTGATTGCGACTTTAATTTTTATATCTTCTTGATCGATGTTATATAAAACAAATTGAAGTTCATTAGCCATTGTCTTCCTCCACAAGCTCCATTATATCGTCAAACGTGCAATGCAATGCTTTACAAATCTTTGCAAGGGTTTCTGCATTTACATTTTCATTATGATTAAGTTTATTTAGCGTATATGGGCTTAAGTTAGCCAATTTAATCATTTCGTACTTTCTCATATTCTTGTCAATAAGAAGTTTCCATAGCCTTTTGTAACTAATCATTACATCCTCGCCATTAAAGTTTTTATTATTATACCATAAAATAGCAAAAAAATCAACAGCGAAAGCAAATATTTAAATGTTTTTAAAAGATTTATGAAAAAGTAAAAAAATAAATGGCACTGTGGCGGGTGCTTGACTATAAAAGCGCGATGCACTGCATCG
>JAJWOJ010000138.1 GCA_021635425.1 Clostridiales bacterium
CTGAAACCGACCGGCATGCTCGCACCCAAAAAAATAAAAGATAATCTCATCGAATTCACCGGCGAAAACAATTTCGTCGCAGTTACAAAAGAAGTTACCGTCTGCGATACGTCCTACACTCTCGCCGTATTGCAACCGAAAAGCGAATTCGATAAAACCGTGGCGGTGAACGTTACGAGAATCGTTCTGGTATGCTTTTTACTCGTATTTACCGCCGTCGTGCTTTGCGTAATTTTTTCGCGAAAATTCGTTTCCCCCGTGATAAAAAGTCTCGAAAAAATACGCATGCAGGAGCATGCGGGAACAAAATCCGATATTATCGAAATCGACGACTTGTTCGTCTATCTTGCGGAACAGGACAAACTCCGCGATCTCGAAACGGAAAATCTGAAACGCCGCAACGAAGAACTTGCAACCGTAACCGAAAACCAGACAAACGAAATCGGAAAGCGGCAAGCCGAAATCGAACGTTTGGCTTATTCCCGTAAAACAGAGATAGATCCCGACGATTACGAAATGTTCAAAATCGGGCTGAAAGAGCTTACTAAAACGGAAAAAACCGTTTTCGACCTCTATTTGCAAGGCAAAACCGCAAAGGAAATAGCCGATATGCTCGATATACGCGAAAGCACGCTCAAATTTCACAACCACAATATTCTCGAAAAACTCGGCGTGTCTTCGCGCAAACAAATGCTGCGATACGCAACTTTGCTGAAACAAGAAACGCAAAACAAATGACATAATTTATTAGATAGTTTGATTAGGATAGTCCACACTTATATTAAGCCTGAAAAAGCCCCTCTTTACCTCAAAATAAGTGTATAAATCATCGAATAAATCTATAACAGCCTTCCCCCTTGGGGAAGGTGTCGGCGCAGACGACGGAAGAGGTCACCGCCTCAAAATAAGAGCGGACTACACAAACCAAACTAACTTCATAAGATAGTCTGATTATGATAACCCGCTTATTTCAAATCCGAGTAAGCCCCTCTTTGCCGTTTTGAATTTGTCCGATAAAATTAAGTCGCGGCAACGGCATTTCCCCCAAATTAAGTAAAAACTTACATAAAGTCCGCCGAGTTGGAACACTTTTTGCCGCGTAGATTGACAACCACCGAATTGAAAAATGAGGAAGTCTTCCCACTCGGCGGAGAAATTTTAAGTTCCGACTCGAATTGGGAGAAGGTGTCGCGCATGCGACGAAAGAGGGGCGCAAACAGACTAAAAATAAGTAGTAAAACATCAAACAATCAACTTATAGGCTAATTTTTAATGTTTGATCCGCTCTTATTTCAGGTGGTCGTTTGCCCCTCTTTGTCGCCTTTTATTCCGATAATAACAATTGCCATTGGCGGGCGACATCTCTCCCACATGCAACCTTTTTCGCTTATCCCGTGTTTTGTTTAGGGCGCGAACTTTCTTATTTTTTTACCCAATATTAAAAAAGTTGCATGCAAAAAGCCGACAAACGAACGCCGCGGAATTTCAATTTCCCCGCATGTTTAATCGTCCGCCCGTCGGCTTTCTCCTGATCCCCTCTTAAACGCTATTTATTCTTTTTGATTAAAATTGTATTTTTATCCGAGTTTATTTGTCAACATCGCACCCAAAAGAGCAATGCCCGCTCCGAGAAGCGTACCTAAAAGTTCGCTCAAAGCCTCATTCATCGGCATTATTCTCCTTTATCTTCTCTCGTCCAAGTATACCCACCATATTTGGTCGTTAAATATGTAGCAGCGGTTTCGGGATTTCTCAAGTCATCAGCTAAAATCGCTGTACCGTCACGTTTCCAACCTTCGGGATTTCTAAATTCCACACTTGTTAAATTCGAGCAATTAGAAAACGCATAATGGTCGATCGCTGTAACACTTTCAGGAATAACAACGCTAGTAATATCTCTATATATAAACACTTCTGTGCCGATTTTGTAAGTATGCCCACCATCAACAAAACCTGGAAGAGTTAACTCCCTATCAGAACCTCTGTAATGATACAAAACATATTCTCCGCCTTGCTTGTAGAAAGAATAATCGCCAACATTGAACAGCTCTCCCCTTTCTTCTTCGCCTGTCAGCACTTTTTGAGCATAATAAGCAACATCTCCATTGCCATAGCTTCCCGCCACAATATTTAGATTCGATTTATTTACTACTTCAACTAAATTATAACATTCACTAAAAGCAGCGTAACCTATTGCAGTGATATTTGAGCCAAGGGTAACGCTTGTAACTCTCCGATTGTTATTAAACGCATAAGCATTTATTGGCGTTGCTATTTCAGGCAAAACAAGCGACGTTTTATCTCCAAAGTAGCCAAGAAGAATATACTCATCTCCGTCTTTAAACATTGCATAATCTCCGTCGCGAACGATATTCGAAGTTTCGCTCATATCGGCATGGATAACTTTAGCGTATTTCGCCACGCCGCCGTAGCTATCAGAGCCAATCGTCATATCCTTAATGTAATCCGAACAGTTATACACTTCGGCTAAGTTATAGCAATATTCAAAAGCATTATTTCCGATTTCAGAAATGTATTGAGGAATATTTATCGAATAAAGAGATTTACACCCAAAAAATGCCTGCTCACCAATAAATTTAAGTTGTGACGGAAGCTTTATTAACGAAAGATTTACACAATCTTTAAAAGCTTCCTTTGCAATTGCCGTAACCCCTTCGTGAAGAGCTACACTTCGAAGTGCTTTATATCCGCTAAAAATTCCTGCATTTATCTGCGTTATCGATTCAGGAATAACCACATTTTCAGTAAGCTCTTCATATCCGTTTTCCTTTTTAAAATAAAACTTTTCGGTATATGGCATTGGCGATTGGTAGGCATATTGAAAATCTATTTTACACCACTCTTCAAACGTCCCGTCATAATAAACCGATTCAAGATTACAACCTACAAACGGTTGATTTACAAATTCCGTTACACTTGCAGGGATATGAACGCTTTTAAGAGACGAACACCCGTTAAATGTTCCCCACATTTCTTTTATCTGTGGTGTTCCTTCAAAAATGACTTCTTCAAGATTTTTACAGTCTGCAAAAACCCCTTGATTATTCTCAAGCCTAGTTACCGAATCGGGAATTGTCACCTTTTTCAAACTACCGATTCCTGACAAAATAGCACTTAAACTTGTCATTCCGTTTGGTATAGTAATTTCTGTTACCAACTTACCGTTTGCATACAAATAGGCATTTCCACCAAAACTGCAAGTAGATGTGATTTTCAAAAAAGTATTTATATCTGAAATATCAATTCTTCGTATGTCCGTTCCATAAAACGTTGTCCATCCACCAATATACTCTAACGATAACGGAAGACACAAATTTTTAATCCCTGTTTGATAAAACGAATAATCCTCTATATATGCTAAATTACTTGATAACAAGCATTCTTGCATTTGCTTGCATCCATAAAAGGCATAACTCGGAATCGTTTTAACTTGATCCGAAATTATAACTTTACGCAAATTCACCGGGACAAATGATTTTTGCATTTCGTAGGAATCCGTACCGAAAATGTAGCCGAAAATTGCATTTCCTTTGCCCTGCCAATCGTTTGTTGCCGTGAGGCTTTCACCTGTGAACGGTATGCGGATTGTCTCTATGTTATTGCATGCGTTGAAGGCGTTTTTCTCTATTTTTGTTATGGTATCGGGGATATACAGCTCGGTCATCGAAAGCGCGGCATTAAATGCCCGGGCGTTTATCGTGTCAATAGCTTTTCCGCGATATTCTTCGGGGATAGATACTTTTGCTTCGCTTCCGTAGTATTTTGTGATATGATAATTACCTGTGATGGTATCCACCTCGAAAGTGTATGGTAAAACGGTGACCGTCATGGTTACGGTGTCACCGCCTAAAAGAGCTTTGCTCTCCTCGTCTGCAGGCGTAGCCGTCAGCACCTGTTCGCCGATTTGCCCTTTGACGAACTGAGTTTTATCCCATGCGACTTTTATTGAAGAAGTGATATTCCCCGCATCGTCCTTAATGTTGATAACATCGGGCAGGTTTGCGGCGGAAATATCATCGTCGTAAGCGACGGAAGCTTTTAAATGAAGCTGTTCGGCAACGGTGATTTTGTTTACGAAAACAGCGGTGTAAGTGTTTGCGGAAGTGGCTTTGACGGTGAGAACCTCATCATAGCCTAAAATAATTCCGTTTTTATCCTGCCAGTAAGCAAACTTTTTGCCCTCGGGCGCGGCGTTCGCTTTCATAACGACTTCTTCGCCCTCAAGGAACATTCCTCTCGTGAAGCCGTCTGCAAAAGTGCCGTTTTCAACGTGAATACTATAAAAAGTATCGTCGGCACGGCGGTTTCTTAAATAATCGAAAAGGTCCTGCGCTCTGCCGCCGTATTTCAAAATAATTTCATACATGCGCTTCTGATATTCCGTCAAGCCGCTTTTCGAAAGCTGATCGTAAAGATATTCGAGCAGGCTGTATTTCGTCGTGCCGGAATAATACTCTTTGCCGCCTATCTCGACATACGCCCTTACGTAAAGCTGATCGACGATGTTTTTCGCGGGCATTCCGTAATAAAACATATCGCACGAATAGCTTCCGAGGGTCGCATGATAGGAAGAATCGACAATGACGCATTCAATTTCGCTTTTATCGGTTTTATCTTTGTTTTTTTCTATGATTTTTAGCGCGTTTTCTATTGTGTAGTCTTCCTGCGGGGTTTTCCATACGATAAGCTTGGTTTTATACTTTGTATAGTCATACCCCTTAACCGCCGCGGCGTAAACGATATTAACGCTGTCTTTAAGCGAAACGTTTGCGCCCACAAGCGTAATCTGCGGCTCTTCCGTGTTTTCCGCGGCTTCGGCTTTCACGGGCGTTATTCGATACGCGAATATCGAAACGCACACCGAAAGCAACACAACCAAAACAGACAAAAGAGCAATCTTTGTTACTTTACCTTTTGATATTGTTTTCATTTTTCTCCTCCACAGAGTTTTATTTTTTTGTTTTTGTAATTTTTTAATTCCCGACGTCATATATTTGCCGAGATTTTAAGCTAAAAGCCTGCCTATAAGTCGATTATCGGCATATTTTTGCATTCATCGATGGAATCACACATCGAATTGCGAACTGCCCGATTATCTGTTAGCCGAAAAAATGCCAGCCGCTTTCGTCCATATCAGGGTCTTTCGCGCTTTCACCGCCCGTCGATTCTGTTACGATATCCTCTTCATCGAAAGGAATTATCTCGATTTTTGCTTTAAAAAACTTCTTCATTTCATCACCTGCCAAATAGTTTGTTATGTTAGATACAATCTAACTCTATTATATTATAGTTAGATATCATCTAATTGTCAACCAATTTTAGTTAGATTATATTAAACTTTTCTCATGAAAGAATTAAACGCGATATTCAGTCAGAAATTATCGGAAGCAGTTAAAGATTCTGGAATGAATTATGCAAAACTGGCTGAAAAACTGAATATTTCCAAAGCCACGATGTCGATGTACGTCCACGGGAAGGCGCTCCCCTCGCTCGAAACCTTCTCCGCGATGTGCGACGTTTTAAGCGAGTCCGCCGATTTTTTGTTGGGAAAAAAAGAATATTGAAAAAACACTCCGCAAAAAAATTTATAAACTTTCCAAAAACGAAAATATCACCCCTGAAAAAAATATGAAAAGATAGATTTAACCACGCACTCCGCCGAGACCCGCATTTAACCCCTGCGAGTCCCTTTTTTTATTATTAAAATCATTCAACCCGACAAAATTTTTTAACTTGAAACAATTAAAACGGCACGCGGAAAGCCTCTCCGCTCGACATTTAAAGCAGAACAGCAAAAGCGTCCCCATTCAGCGGAGTAATCGAGCCGAAAAATAAAAAAGTTCGCGCCCTATGCCAGCCAAGAATAATCCGAACCTCGGTCTTGCGTCGTGTTTTCAGGCTAATACATTGTTCCGCAAGTGTCATATAC
>JAJWOJ010000139.1 GCA_021635425.1 Clostridiales bacterium
GTCGGAGCCTTCATTAAAACGTAAGTCGAGAATTTTCCGTTTGCGTTCGGCGTTATTTTAAAGTTAAGTTTATCGAAAGCAGCGGTTTTAACGGCAGATTGTACCGTTGTTTTGTTCAGATTTTCCGCGTTGGTTTTTACATTGAAAGTAACGCCGCTACCTGCGGGCATAACTTCGGAAATGTCTTTTTTGATGTACTCTTCGGATACGACGGGCTTGGGTTCGCTGCCGACAAGGCAAAACTCCACGCCGTTCACGAAATATTGTCCTTTCGCCGCCGTATCGGTTTCGGTTTTACGGATAACAAATCCTTCGATATATCCGTCTTCGTTCGCAACCAAAGCGGGGTTGATCGCAAGTACTTTGTAAACATTGCCTTTAAGGGTTTTTATTTTGCCCGCGGGTTTTTTAAATTCCGTATCGGTAAGAGCGTAAGCGGTGGTAGTTATCGCGTTGCCCGTATCCGCCCAGTTTCCGATTACGAGTTCTACTTTGATTTTTTCGAAGTACTCCGCCTTTATTTTTTTAGCAAATTTAATCGTGAAGTACTCCTCGTTGCCTAAACCTTCGGTGAAATTCATCTTGGTGGAGTTATCCGCGCCGGGGAAAAGACCGGGAATAGCGTTGTCGTCAACTGCGCCCTGGTGTAACTTCTCGCTTGTTTTCGAACCGTCGATTTCAAGCCAGGAATCAACGTCGTTCATATCGACTTTTACGTTTTCCGTAGGAGCCTTTTCTTCCGCAAGAACGAGTTCGACGTAATCTGCGAAAATCTGACCGGAAACGCCGGCGGTTTTCTTGATTACAAAACCGCTTATATATCCGTCTTTGTCGGAGAGTTTGGAAGCGTCGAGAGAAAGAATGACGTTTTCGTTTTCAAGCGTCGACGTAACGGTGCCTGCCGAATTTTCGAATGCGGTGTCCGTAGAAGCGTAACCGTTAAGAACTTTTTCGCCCGCGGCTCCGACTGCAAGTTTTATGTTGACGGTTGAAAAATATTCGGCTTTATAAGATTTTCCGAATTTTACGGTTACCGTTCCTCCGACCGCTATCGGATTGTTCGTAAACACCATCTTCGTTTCGTTTTTCGCTTCTGCGAAAAGACCGGGGATGGCATTATCAAAGTTTTTGTCGTTAACGCCGCCCTCGGCTTCGAGCGTAGCCGAAGTACCGTCCATATCGAGTACGACGTTCGCCGTCGGCTTTTCGTCTACTGAAGTTTCGTCCGCATACGCTTTTGTCGAAAGCAAAACAAATGCCGACATAGAAAGACACAACGCAAGGATTATTGCGATGAGTACGCTTTTCTTGTTTGAAAGTTTATTTACCATATTTCCTCCTACGCCCCTTGAATGTTTTTTTAGGAACGTTTTTGCCGTTAAGAGATTTCTCTTGCGAAGCAAGAGAAACGGGATATCCCGTCCGAAAAGATTTATCGAGTCGTATCGACCAACCTGTTCTTTACGTTTCAATTATACCCGCCAAACTTTACGAATTCAATATACTGCGGCAATTGTTTTATACACTACATTGACATGATTTCCTTGACAAAAGCGTTTTTAGAAGTTATAATGTACACAATATGCATAATTTAAGTACCGAGATATTTTCGGATATAAACAAAGAAAGCGCCATCGTTCAAATTACGAACAAAGGCGACAGATATTATCATTCTCATAATTTTTACGAGTTGTTTTACATAACGAACGGCACGATAAAACATAGCCTTAACAGCGAAACGGACGAACTTTCCATGGGCGACGTGGTTTTCTTGCGTCCCGGCGATATTCATTGCTTTTTGCGCGAACCCGATAACGCCTGCGCGCACAGAGACTTGGCGCTAACCGTTCCGTTATACGAAAAAGCGGTTGCATTTTTTAAATACAACCCCTTGTCCGACCATACGGCTTATGCAAAAGCGAAAATAGATATAGAAACGCTGAACAAACTCGAAACGGAATTGCAGACGATAGGAAACGCCGACGCCGAAAAAAATCCGTCCTTTTATTTCGCCTTGGCAGAACTTTTCAAAGCGAAGCGCAACGCCGATTTGCAAGGTAAACAGAGAAACAGCGCGCCCGAGTGGATTTTAGGGCTTATCGCAAAACTCGAAATGCCCGAGTTCTTCTGTCTCGCCCCGTCGGAGATTTTCGACGAACTCAACTATTCAAAAGAATACGTTTCGAGGACTTTTCGAAAAGTTACGGGAAAAACGCTTACCGATTATATGAATCAAAGAAAACTTTCCCTCGCCTCGGTGCTTATTCAGAATACCGATAAATCCATCGAAAGAATATGCTTCGAATGCGGTTATAACAACGTTTCTTATTTTTACAGAACGTTCAGACAAACCTTCGGAAAAACTCCGCACGAACTAAGAAAAATCACTTCCAAATGATTTTTACACAAGTAAATTTATCGTTTTTCGCGCGCGAGAATTATATGATGTTCTCCGCCTTTGAAAATCATCGATTTTATATTCTGTTCCGCGGGCGCGTCGTCCGCGGATTTTATTTTGTATCCTTTCGGCGCGTAAAATTTTGCCTCGCAAAGATACGGCACGGCGATTTTAACGGATGCTTCCGCCTCGCCGATTTCGTATCCGACGGCATATTTACCGTAAACGGAATCGTATTCGCCGTATACTTTTTTCAGTCTTTCATCAAATACGGGAGATAAAACCGCGCGCTTGAATCCGCTCGCCGTTTCTTCTTGATTTATGCCGATAATCGACTTATAGACCCACGAAACGACCGCGCCGTACGCATAGTGGTTCAGGCTGTTCATCTCTCCCGCTCGTATAGAGCCGTTCGGTAAAATCGAATCCCAACGTTCCCAGACGGTTGTTGCACCCATATTTACCGCGTACAGCCAACTCGGCAATTCTTCGCGAAGCAAAAGGGTATAAGCCGTTTTTGCGTAACCCGCTTTCGTAAGCGCGCCGAGCAGAAACGCCGTGCCGATAAATCCCGTGGAAAGTTTATATCCGTTTTCGGCAATTTTTTCGTTAAGTCTTTTGCCGGCGGATTTTACATCCGCAAGCCCGAATTCGATAGCCAAGGCGTAAGCCGTTTGCGTATCGTTAGCGATTATACCGTTTCTCGAAATGTATTTTTTGTTAATCGCGGCGAGAATTTCCGCCGCCAATCTTTCATATTTCTCGCCTTTCTGCTTCTCGCCGACGATTTTTGCGGCTTTTGCCGTTAAAGCAGCCGCATTATAATAATATGCGGTCGCTATAAATCCCGTATCGGTAAGTCCGTGTTTGTCGCTCGGGTCGGGATTGTCGAGCGCGAGCCAGTCGCCGAATTGAAACCCGTAGTCGCGGATGCGTTTTCCGCCGCGGTTTTCGTCCGAAAGAAGCAGAAATTCCGTCCATAATTTCATATTCGGATAGTTTTTCTTCAATTCTTCCTTATTTCCCGTGAATTTGTAAAGATTCCAAGGAATTATAACGGAGGCGTCGCCCCAGCCCGCGGACGTTCTTCCGAGCATAAAATCGTTGTTTTCCACGGGCTTTGCTCCACCGTAGAGTTCTTCGCGGGCATAAAAACAATCGGGAACGACAAACGGACAAGATCCGCCGTAGCGGAGTTGTTCTTGCCGCATATTTTCGAGATACTTCGAATAAAAAGCCGCGCAATCGGCGTTAAACAAAGCCGTTTCCGAAAAGACCTGCGCGTCGCCCGTCCAGCCGAAACGCTCGTCGCGTTGCGGACAATCCATAGGTATATCGAGGAAATTGTCATTTTGGCTGTTGAATGCGTTCTCGATAAATTTGTTTAACTTTTCGTTCGAAGTTTCGATTCTCCCCGTTTGAGCCATATCCGATCGGACGGAAACGCCGACGAAATTATCGAGCGTTTTTTTATCGATTTTTGCCCCTTCGACTTTTACGTATCTGAACCCGAAAAATGTAAAATGCGGGCGTATAAGTCGATTATCGCCGTCGGAAGTGTAACAATAGGTTGATTTAGCGGTGCGTAAATTATCGCGATAAAAATTTCCGTTTTGCAAAATTTCGCCGTAAGTCAAGGTAAGTTTTTCCCCGCGCGTTAAAAAATCGGAAATTTCAACCCAACCCGTTATTTCCTTGCCGAAGTCAAGTACGGTTTCGCCGTTCGGCGTTTTTATAAGCGTTGCTTTATATCTTTCCTTTGCGGTTACGCGCGGACTTATTCTCGATATTATTTTCGCTTTCGGCTTTTCGGTAAATTTTGTCTTGTTTGCTTTTAAAATAATTTCGGCATATACTTTGCCGTTTTCGTCAAAAATTTCTTTGCGCGCGTCGTAAATCTCTCCGTCGTAAATTTCGGAAAAAATAACGGGGGATTGAATTTCTTTCCATTTTTCGTCGGTCGTAAGAACTGTATTCCCGTCCGAAACAATCTCCGCCGAAAGAATAAAACCTTTACCGAACGCGCCTATGCCGTTTACGCCGTTCGTCGGATACCTGCCGCCGTGCCAGCCGTTACCGCATAAAACGGCGATTTCGTTCTCTCCGTCGCAAAGGTATTCCGAAATATCGTAAGTTTGATATTGCAGAATATAACGATAATCGTCGCAATAAGGAGTAAAATATTCGTCGCCGACTTTTTTGCCGTTTATATACGCTTCGTAAAGCCCGAGCGCGGTTATGTAAAGACGGGCGTTCACGGCGGACTTTGCGGTAAATTTACAATAGAAAGCCGTCGATTCTGTATTCTCGGTCGCCGTGGTTATAAACGGAATATCCCATTCGGAGTTTTTTCTTCCGCATTCGAAAAATGATTGTCCGCTTGCGTTTTCGTCTTTGTCGTTTACAACTGTAACTCGCCAGAAATACTTAATTCCGCCCGAAAAATCGTATGGCAAACGAAACGCGTTCGGGCTTATATCGCTCCAAGTTTCGGAAAAAAAGATATTTTTAAACGTTTCGTCCGTAGCAACGTCGATTCTTGCGCTTTTTATTTCTCCGTAGCCTTTGCCTTCGACTTTAAAAGAAAAAACGGGATTAAATGTACTTATCCCGAGCGGTTCGAAAAGTCTGTTTACCTGTAAATTTGTTATTTTCATCGATTTAATGCCGAATTCCGTATAATACTTCTCATAAATTATACCACGAATACGGATGTTTAACCATATACGAGGTTGAACTATTACTACATTACGTTGACCGACTTGTAACGCCGGTTGCTACTTCTTTTTTTGCGAGAATAATTTTACATTGATTTGACGGCTTAATTCGACACTTTAATTTTTCTTGTCCATTTGCGCAAATTACCTTCCCCGAAAGGATATAGTCGAAAATCTCTTTTTTACGGCTCGGAGCAAGTTTGTTTTCTTCGTTTATTGCGTTTACATTAGGTTTAATTAACATCCGCCCCCTTACTTATAATCTTATTGCTTTCCCCGTCGAAATACTCTCGTACACCGCGTTCATTGCCTTAATCGTATTCTTATCCTATAATTCATAGGTTTTGTCTACTATCTTGTTTTCGTCAAGGTGTAGTGATTTAAGCCACTCTTCCTTTTCTTTCTTTAACTTTTGATAAAGTCTGGTATAAAATCGTGTAGGAAAATTAAGATGCCAGAATTTGATTATTTTAACGGAGAAAATTTTATAACATTCGATTTAATTGAAATCGATGACGAAAAACATGAAGTAAAGGTTGCCGTCAGCGATACGGGAAGAATTAGCGTTCGGACATTCGACCTGTTGTTCGATGGTAAATTGTAGGCATCAGATGGGGATTAAAATAAAGTCGTCAGTTCAAGTCCTGTTTTTGAAAAAAAGGTCAAAATGCAGCTCCTGAATTCAAAGATTTCGCTCCATCCAAAAAACACAATATATAGATAACAAAAAAACACAAGACCATTACATCTTGTGCTTTTTCTGTTTTGTAGCTTTTTCGTACTACAAAGATGGCTTTCTAATAACATATACTG
>JAJWOJ010000140.1 GCA_021635425.1 Clostridiales bacterium
CGTATTTGTCTACGACGGTAGACGGCGTAATGGTTGCCGTAACCGTTTGAGATACGTATTGCTGTGTATTGTCCGCAGCGAGAGCAGGCGATTTCACGCTCATAAGTCTGGGTTGTCCGAGAGTGAGAACTACCGCCGCGTTGGATTCGTCGGGCGATTCCTGTTGCGTTCCGTTCTCTTGCGGTTTGATGGGTGTGGGTTTGTCAAGCGACAGAATGAGTGCCGCAACAACGCCTGCCATAAGCACGATAATGAGCGTAAAGGCGATTATCCACTTAACCGCGTCGGATTTTTTGTGTTGATTGAATTCTTGATACATAATGTTTTTTACCTCCGAAATTTAGATTTTTGGGTGTAAAAAACTACGGCTTACCTAAGCAAACCGTAGTTCTCTACAAGGGGAATGCTTATCTCAAAAGCATATTAAGGAAACTCTTGTCCGACGTTCTCGCAGGCTTAATCGGACATTCGTAAACAGTCCCGTCTTCGTCGTAAGAACGCACGGAGTAGGTGTTACCTTTGATGGTTTTTCCCTTTACGTCTTTGATTTCAAACGGAGTTACGATAAGTTCGGCTTCCATCTGACCGTCGAAGACGATATCCAGAACGGTATAGCCGCCTTTGTCGGGCGGAATAACGCCTGCCTTAATATCTCTGCCTCTTACGTTTCCCTTAATGAAGTAGGAAAAATATTCCTTGCCGTTGCTTTCAAAAGTTTCTCTTTCGACCTTGATTTTGTTGTTTTCCATAATTTGTAGTCCTCCTGATTATTTAGATTTTTTGCGAGAAATTGCTCGCGCTTCTTCTTTGGTTTTACCTTCGGAAAGTGCCTTTTTGTATTTATACAGCCCGGCGTGGTCGCCCTGACACTGCAAATATCCCGAACGGATACCTGCCTCGAAGTCGGTAAGTTCCTTGCCTTCCTTTTTACCGTAGGTATGTACCTTTGCTTTTCTGTCCTCGGCGTAACCTTTTGCACGCTTGGACGGGATTGACCATCTACGCTCGTTGTATTTGTCTGCGTTGGACGGCTTTGTAGTTGTTTCTTTCTTTGCCACTTTTCGTGTCCTCCTGATAGTAATTTTGATTTGCCCGTAACGCCGATAGCACAGCGTTTTGCAGGACTTACGTCTTATAGGGTTTCTCACTCCGTACAGCCCGCTATTCAGTTGTAAATATGGTAACGAACGCCGTTATTTTTTTTGAAACGCTACGTTTCGGGCGATATTTCTTGTCGGTGAGCGGCCGCTCTTACACTTGCAAGTACCGCGCGAAATCATCGGTTTCTGCTATGTTTTGGCGTTCGGTTTACCCGATAGAGTTAATCTACATACGTTCTGCCGTACATAGTGCTGTGAATACGCTTTCCGTCGATGTGCTTGCGCTCGGCGAAAATAAGTTCGTATTCACGGTCGCGCTTTTTCGTGCGACGATAAAAAGTATCGTGGCTTAAAACAATGTTGTCTTCAACCTCGCTGCACTTGATACCGACGCTTTGCTTTACGATGTAATTGCGTGTGCGATAAACGTTCATTGCGTCTACCACAAAGTCAGGAACATAGTTCATTTTTTTCGACCTCCATAAATGTTGATAATGTTTTGCATTGTTTCTTTGTCCTCTCCGGAAAGGGTAAGAAGAACTTTCTGTAACAACGCCGTTTGCTTTTCATTCATGCGCGGTCTGTCTAATCTGAAATTGTCCGTCACATAAATGCCGCCGCCGTTACCTTGGACGGTGTACACCGGATATGTAAGCATAAGGTTTAACACGTCATATTCAATTGTCCGCTTGCTTACGCCGAACTCGTTGGCGAGATTTTCTCTCGTTTCGTGCCGACGCAGACACAAGACTTCAAGTATGGCTTGTCGTCTTTCCGCTGCCGTCATATCCGCTGTTCACCTCCTTTTTTCGAACTTCTTGCCTGCATTCTACAAGTCAAACTCGCAAGTTCTTTGCGACTTTGAAAAAATAATTCAATTTTTTTTGAGTTTTTTTCGGTGGAAACGAAAAAGGCCCCGATAGTTAGACTTCTCGCTTAAAGAAATCTATCTATCGGAGCCTCTCGATTACCGGTTTAACTCTCGATTTATCAAAGGATATGACCTGATAAGGAATTACGCATATCGGTGTGTACCGACCAACCTTACCGTCGTTATCCCGTATTTAATTGTCTATTTCTTGACCGGGTGGCGGGTAGAAATCCACTTGCTCGTGCCGCCGTCCCATCAATTTGCTAACGCTGACAGCCCCGCATTTAGGGCATCGCAGTTTTGCCAGACCATCCGTCGTTCGGAAACCGTAATGCAGTTTTCCGCAGTTACGACAAAAACATTGAACAGGCTTGTCCCAATTATTTGGCATCGTATCTCTCCCATAACGCATCAATATATTTTAATGCACGAAACCAAAACGCCCTGAACGTTGCATTTATCTACAACGATATCCTTCATACGCTTATTTTCGGGGTGGAGAATAATTTTTCCATTTCTATGATACAATCGCTTTAACGTTGTTTCTCCGTCGATAAGCGCAATTACGATTTCACCGTCGTCGGCAGAATCCTGTTTCCTTAATACAAGCAAATCACCGGGGCTGATACCTGCTTCTATCATACTGTTTCCTACTGCGTGCAACATAAAGAGATGACCTTTACCGAAAATGTCCGTAGGCAATGCGTAAGTATCTTCGTAGTTTTCTTCGGACGGATTCGGTATACCGCAAACGATACTGCCCACAAGTGGGGCAAGAACAAAATTACCTTTTTCAAGTTTAGGTAACGGAATAATTTTTCCGATTTCGTTTCGTTTCAGTATGCCTTGTTGTTCAAGTTGCATAACGTAACGCCTGACCGTTGCAAGTGAACCGAGATTAAGCGCGTTCATTATCTGACGATAACTCGGCGATATTCCGTATTCTTGCTGATAGGTAATGTTGAACTCTCTCACTCGTTGGAGAGTTTCTTCGTTTAACGTCTTCATAAGTAACCCTTTATGCTTTACGAAACGGTGCGTTTCGTTTTGTGTGCCTGTATTCTATCATAAACCAAAACGAATTTCAAATTTTCACTTCCCGATTTCGGGCAGTGAAAAATATTTATAAAAAAATGCTCCCGCTATAAGACGAGAGCATTGACACTGTTCATATTAGTATGTTGATTTGATTGTATCTACGAATTTATTAAACTCTGCGGTAACTTTTTTCGGTGCGGTAATTCTAACTTTGCCGAGAGTTCCTATTACCCAAGTAAACAACGGTTTCGATACCTGAACGCTTATATCCGCCGTATATGTGTTATCGTCTATCGCGCGGATATGTATATCGTCGCCGAAACGGTCGAATACTTCCGAAAGTAAATCTTTCGTAAAAGTAAGCGTTACTTTATGTAATTCTCCGCTACACATTGAAAAAACTTGTTTTCTATACTGTTCCGTGTTTAATAATTCATATTCGGGGTGGGGTTGCCGTTCGGTTTCTTCAACTTTTACGTCGTCCATTTTATCCAGACGATAAGTAACGATTTCGTCGTGTCCGTTGTTGAAACAAAGCATATAGTAATTATCTTTGTTCCAAACCATAATTATCGGATTTGCGTAGTATCTCTTACCGTTTTTACGATATACTTTGTTGTGTTTTTCGTCATAATCAAAGTATTTGAAAGAAATTTGTTTGTTATCGTTGATGGCTCGCTCTATTCCGTCAACGCTGTAAATAAAGGAACTGTTACCGAATTTGCCTTTATCAAACGACACGATATTTTTGGAAATAAGCATTGCCTGATATGAGCAGAGCGTTCCGGAAAGTTTGCCAATTATGTTGTTTTTCTGCGAAATGGTGAGTTTCGACGCTTTGATTACGTCGGAAAGCAAGACTATTTCCGCCGTATCGAACGGGCGATTTGCAACGTAATAGTAATGAAATTTCTTCTTGAACGACAAAACTTCATAACCGTATTCATTCAGCAGAGCGATATCCGCCGCTAAAACCTTTCGGGAACTTGCAATGCCTTTTTCGCCAAGTTTCTCTATGATTTCGTCGGTATTCATAGGGTGTTCATCGTCGGTAAAACGACAAAGGATATCCCAAAGAACGAGCAGTTTTATTTTGTATTCGTTTACGTGCGACATTTCAAAACTTCTCCCTGATTTCTTTAAGTATATTATACCGCAAAATAGCAAAAAACACAATATAAAAGGCGAACAGATACGACAGTATCCGTCCGCTTAAAGAAATTATTTGAGAGATTTTAGCATTTTATCTATACACTTTTTCTTTTGCTCATAATTCGGATGAACATAAAGATTTAACGTCGTGCTGATATTTGAATGTCCGAGAATAACGCTTACTGTTTTGTAGTCGCAGTGACTTTCTATGCACCGCGTTGCAAAACTATGGCGTAAACCGTGAAATTTTATCGGCGGGATGTCCAATTTTACGAGCAGTTTTTTGTAATAGTTCCGATACGTGCGCGGTTCTGTCGGCATTGAATCGTTTGTAAGCACAAAAAACGAATCGTTTACGACCTTGCGTAGCGGTTTTAAGACCGATAGCAAATCCTTTGTCATCGGAATATCCCGAATGGAAGTGGCGGTTTTAGGCGTATCTATCATCAATTCAGTATGTCTGATACCGTTTTCACGGATATAAATTCGCTGAATTGTTTTCCTGATATGTATAACGCCGTTGTCTGTGTCGATATCATCCCAAGTTAAAGCACATATTTCACCTATACGAATGCCCGTGCTTAAACAAATGAAGATACCAAGATTGCGAAACGTGAAGTTATCTTCTACAAACCGCATAATTTTCTTTTGGTTTGCAATGGATAGCACTTCAAGTTCCTGCCGCTCCCGATCTGTCGGGAAGATAACGTCAATCGGAGCATAGACACAATAGTTTTTCTTTGCCCCGAATTTGAGAATCATCCGCAAAACGATAAGCATATCTTTAATCGTTTTTTGCGATAGCCCTCCGTTCAACTTCTGCAAGACAAAATCCTGCACATCCTTTTCGGTAACTGCTGTGAGATTACCGAACGCCGGCTGTAAGTGTGTTTCAACGATAAGAGAGTATGCTGCAAACGTTGATTTCTTCACGAACTGCCTTTTTTCTTCCTTCCATAAGTCTGCTATTTGGCTTATGTTTTTTTCCGTGACCATAATCGTTTTACCTCCTTGAAAATAGTCCACATAAATTTTAGTAAATTATTGAAGAAAGAAAATACGTTTAGGGACAGCGCACTCTCAATTAGTGATAAAAACGATAGCAAAATTTCGATAACTAATGAAAATATTAGTGATTTTCTATGTTTTATGATTTTGTTTTGGACTTCTATCTTCCTGTCAATCGCGGACAAAAATGTAGCAATTTCCGTTTGTTCTTCGATACTTGGAACGGCACATTTTGTTTTTTTGATTTCACTATTAGAGATTTCAAGAAATGTTGAACCTGACGCATATTTGATAAAATGCCGTTTTTGTGTCTGTGCTAAATAATAAAGAAATTCATTATTTATGCCTTTTTTAGGTATTAAATTTTGAAATCCTTGATTTGTAGTGCAATCTTTTTGTGTAATGGAGCATTCTCCGACAGTGGCTCGGCTGCTCAACAAAATACTCCCTGCTGGCAATATTTTTGCACTTGATTTTTGTAAGCCAAGTTGTGAAATTGTCCGCGCGCTCATAGAAACGTATTTTGAATGTCCGACTTCCGTAGGCGTAAACCATTGAATACCACCATTCCAAAGAGTAGAGTCCGTTGTGTCTGGTGTTCCGCCGCCAACAACTTCTGCGATATCTGATAAACGTTTTGATGACCAGTTATCTTGGAATTGCTTAAATCTCAAAGTTGGAACATTAGGGGTTGTTTCGTTGCTTTTCGACATAATTAGT
>JAJWOJ010000141.1 GCA_021635425.1 Clostridiales bacterium
TCTATTGACAAATAAAAAGTTCGGTGTTATACTGTGCCTCCACCCTTAAAATCGGGGTGAATTTATGAGGAGGCTCAATGCCTTTAAAAATGCATTTTAGTAAACGGATACGCTGATTTTATCAGTATAGATCCAAATGTCGGTGATTCTATCGACATAGCCCCAGCATTCAAAGTAACGAAGATAATACGTTCTTTGGATAACCCGTCGGTTGAAGATTTAATCGAAATCGAAGTCAACGACCACAATATCAATTTTTTTAGTTTCAATTTCCCTATATCGTGCGCATACGGTTTCAGAACAACTATGCCAGAACTGGCAAAACATAGGTTACTGTTACCGCTTTGGCTTGAAAACTATATGCCGGATTATCTAATCGAAGCGTATAATTCCTGCCTGCGAATCAACCTTGTCGAGTACAAACACTCTTCTCTCGGCTGGTATAAGCATAACGGGCAAGACGTTTTTCTTTACGATAAATCAAACTTTAACGGAATCAGTTCTGTATCGGACAGACAGAATTTCAGTTTCAGCAAGGGAGATAAAGAAACATATCTTAATTTTTTATATAATTTTATATATCCCGTCCCTTCTTTGAGTCTGGCACTATCAATCGGCTATTCTGCCGTCGTTGCCTCACGATTAAAGGACATTTCCGATACGGGAGTAATTATTGTTAATCTTTGCGGGGCTTCAAGCACAGGCAAAACAACAGCGGAACAATTATTGGTAAGTCCATTTGCCTGCCCCAGAATTTCAAATAAAGACAGTTTAATAAAAACGTTCTCATCAACAACAAACGCATTATACGCAGGAATGAGCGGAATTAACGGTTTGCCTATCGTTTTAGACGATGTAACAACCGCCCCGTATATCGACCTTGCCAATCTCATTTACACCATTGCAAGCGGCGAAGAAAAAAGCCGTTGCACTTCAGACGGTAAAATCCGCAACGACGGATCGGGTTGGAGCGGCTTGGTTGTCATTTCCAGCGAAACGCCTATACAGGACGCAAAAAGGCAAAATCAGGGTTTACAGGTTCGAGTCATTCAAACGCAGGGCATAACCTGGACACCGAGTGCCGAAGCGGCGGAACATATAAAACGAATCGTATTACAGAATTATGGTTTCACGGGCAAAGAGTTTGCTGAGTACGTTCAGAGTTTATCGATTGATTCATTGTATAGTATTTATGAAAAGTCCCAAAAGACGGTTGACAGCTTAATGCTTAAACGCGACAATCTGACGGACAGGCTGGCGAGCAAATACGCAATAATCCACTTGACCATTACGTTAATGGACGAGTTTTTCGGCATTGCCTTAAATGCCGACGAACTTATCCGACTACTTCTCGAACCCGAACAAAACAGCGTTCAGGAGCGAGATATTGCCGTTAAGGCTCAAAACGTAATAGTAAACTACATAGTGAGAAACAAACAAAACTTCTTCATCGACGGAATGGACACAGATTCTCCCGACCATTTCCCGAACGGAACAAATCTCGGAACAATCCGAATGAAGAAAGATGGTTCGTGGAACGTTTACATTCCCACGGAAACCACTCAAAAATTGCTGATTGACAACGGAATAAACGAAACGGCGGCTGTAAAAAAGCGTTGGAAAGAGCGCGGAATTACGAAATGCGACGGCGACCACAACTCGGTTAAAACATCATTAAACGGCGTTGTCAGGCGTTGCGATTGCTTTATATTCCCCGAAGGGATAAAGCGCGATTCTTTCTTTGACGAATTAGAAGAAACGGAACAGGCAAAGTCTAATCCTACGCCGAAACAGCCCGCCCCTGTCAGTAATTATGCAGTCAACGATGAAGAAGAAATAAACAAAAACTTTAACAAGAAAGGAGAATAGAATTATGACATTAAATGATATATACGAAAAATTCAATATGATTTCAATTCAGCCCAAAAATGTGGCAAATATTTTAACACTATCCAATGGAAAATTTTTTCAGACAAACGACACGGCTGACGACATCTATGAAATGCAATACTTTATGATTGAAGATAACGGTGTAAGGTATGTTTACGAAAACACAAACCTACCGATTATAGATGTATATGAACTCGGAATTACAATTATAGCGATAGACAAACTCGGTACTGACTATGCCGCCATACAACTTGTGCCTAAGGGGAAACCCGATGTCAGGACTGCGGCGACATATTAAGTCTGAGGTTGCAATATATGAGAATTAACAAAATAGACTTGATGAAAACCAAGGGAAACGGGCTTAAAAACCCCGTTTTCCCTTTAGATACATTATCAACAAAAGAAGATATAGATAAGTATATATCCGAAACCATAGCAGATAAAATAACCATTGATAAAGGAGATAAAAATGAGAAAACTTGAACAATCCGAACTTGAAATACTGAACAAAATGATTGAAGAGCGCAAAGCAAAATATCGGAACTGATAAACTCCGAGTATCTATCTACGCCAGAAAAAGCGCGCCCGACGAACGCGACACCTCGCTTGAAACTCAAATTGCAAATTGTCGCGAATTTCTGAATAACTATCCGTTCTTACAAGAATGTATCGTATATCAAGAGGACGACGTGAGCGGAATGTTTACCGATCGAACCGAGTATCAAAAAATGCTCAATCTTGCAAAAAACGGCGGTGTAGACGTTATCGTCGTTATGAAACTCGACAGGTTGAACCGAAACTATGCCAACGGCGAAACGGCAATAAAACTGCTAAACTCCTACGGCTGTTTTGTTATCGCGGGAGATATGAAAAACCCCGAAACACCTGTCGATGAGTTCACCCGCGGTATTTTAATGCTGCAAAATCAATATATCGTTCGACTTATCGCGAGCGATACAATGCGCGTTGAAATGAACAACGTTAAAAACGGGTTATCCGCAGGCGGCGTTGCTCCATACGGTTATACAACAATTAACAAAAGATACTATATAAACGAAGATGAAGCCCCCGCGATACGCGTGATTTTCGATAAAATATCCAAAGGCGAAAGTTACAGCCAGGTTATAACGGAATTAAACAGACTCGGTTATACAACCCGAAACGGACAACAATTCAGTTATACGACCTTAAATGCAATGCTCAAAAACGAGAAATATTGCGGGATTTACGTTTATAACCGCAAGGATGGCAAAAAGAAGAAAAACAGGGTTTTAATCGAAAATTTCGATGAAGTCAGAAACGAAACGGCAATTCCGCCTATAATCGATCGAAAGAAATTCGACAAAGTTCAAAAGATATTGAAACAGCGAGTAACTATGCCCGTTTCAAACTTGAACAGTCCTTTCATCCTTACGGGACTTATATTCTGCAAACAGTGCGGCTCGTCTATGAGCGGCGTTTCTCAGACAGGCGGACGAAGCAAACAAAAATACAGAACCTATGTTTGCCCTAATCACCGTGCAAAACAACGGCAAACTCTGCTCTACAAAACCCATAAATGCCGATTATCTCGAAACGGCTATAAAATCGATTATAACCGAAAGCGTGAATGATTATCTCTTACAATCCCCGCTTAAAGATAACGTTTTAACCGATATCCAAAAGGAAATCAAAGAAAAAATTTCCATAACGAACAGAAACAAAAAAGATATCGACCTTAAAATAAGCAACCTGATTGACAGAATTTCAAAAAGCAGTAATCCGACTTTGATTTCAAGATATGAATCGAGTATCGAATCGGAAACGGCAAAGCAAAAAGCATTACAGCAAAATATCGACCAGGCGGAAAACAAGGTTTTATCCATAGAAACATTGAAAACAAGCAACTTCGCGGATATGCTGACTATCGACGACCTTTTCCCGACTATCGAAGAAAGCCGCCGTTTTATCCGACTTTTCATAAAGAAAATCGAGTTTGACGAAACATCGGGAGATATAGACATTTCATTCAATATTTAAAGTAAGACAAGCGGTCTGATGACTGCTCGTTTTGCTTATTTATCGACTTATAGAGCGACATTTTGGGAAATTACGTTTACAGACATATATTATCATTATGAAAGAATACAAAACTTATCCTCGTATTCTTATCATAAGAAAAGGAGTTTTTATATGCCTGTAATTTCAGCCGTTGCCTATGCCCGCTATTCTTCGGACAAACAGCAAGAATCAAGTATCGTGGTTCAGCTCGCGGCAATCAAACAGTTTTGTCAAAGACATAACGTTCAGATTGTGCGGGAGTATATCGACGAGGCGCAAACGGGAACATCGGCAAACAGAATAAATTTTCAAAAAATGGTCAGCGACGTTCAACTGAAAGATTTTCAATATATCATCGTTCATAGAATGGACAGGTGGGCAAGAAACGTTGACGACGCAAGATACTATAAAAAGTATTTCAAAAAATACGGAATAAAAATCATAAGCGCAATCGAAGAGTTTGATGATTCCCCCGAAGGTGAGTTTTTTGAACTCATCAGCCTCGGTATCGCCGAAATGTACTCTAAGAAATTAGCGCGGGAAGCAAAGGCAGGCGTTATGGCAAATGCCCGAGAAGGAAAAGCACATAGCGGAACGCCGCCTATCGGTTATGCAAAAAAAGACAAAAGATACGTTCTTGTAGAAGAAGAGGCAAAAGCCGTAAAAATTATGTTTGAAATGGCAGCCGACGGGTATGGTTACACTTCAATCGCAAACTATTTGAACTCGAATGGTTATCGCCGAGCAAACGGCAAATTATACTCTAATCACTTGCACGATATTTTACGCAATAGAGAATATACAGGCGAGTATATTTTCAACAAGGGAGCATACAGAGCAAGAAACGAGCCTTATAACAGCCATAAGGAACGATCGTCAAGCGAAATAATCCGCATTCCCCACGGTATGCCGCAAATCATCAGTTATGATTTGTTTAATAAGGTTCAGTCAATGCTGGACGCAAGGAAAATACAGTCGGACGGTTTACGTTCACCCAAAAGGACAGCCCTTTTATCGGGGTTATGCATTTGCGGTATATGCGAAGGAACAATAACCGCAAGTTGGTCAGGGACGGAAAAGAAAAGAATTCCGATATATATTTGTAACCATAAGAAAAGTGGCTGTAACGGAAAAGCAATCAATGCCGAGTATCTGGAAGATTACATTTTATCTCTGCTCTCCGATTGCTTGCTGTTGCCGAGGAATTACGACTGCTTATGCGAACTCATAAAAACCTGTTATATTAACGCTTCGGACGAACTCAACAAAAAGTCTGACGAATTGTTATCCAGAATCCGAGAGATTGAAAGCAAAATCGAAGAATACCGAAAATCTCAGGCGGAAGGCGACAAATGTATCAACAATATCATTGAGGGAAACATTCGTCAACTCGAAGTCGAAAAAGGCGATAGGCTTTATGAAAAAGAAAATATCGACGGAAATATCGCAATGTTTCCGCCTTACAACGTTAAAACCATATCAAGGATTTCAAAGATAATTCGTGATATGCTCGAAAGTCAGGAAGTAAAGGAAAGGCGCAACGGAATTATCAAAATGATTTACAAAATCAATATCGATAACGACTATATAAAGTCGATAGTCAATTTTCAGGAACTGCTCAACAGTCCGTTTCCCATACTGCTTACGGTTATCGAAAGACGAGATTTTATCGCCCGTGCCGAAAACCACTATCGCCGCTCGCTTACGTTTCATTCTCTCAACGTCGCAGTCGGGAAATAAACTGAAAATTTCAGCGAAACATCTTCGACTGAGTGTTTATTGCGACATTTTCAGCGGACGCGAGTTCGATACTGTATGCCTATAAACACTCCACATTCAGCATAATAAAACAACAAGAAGTGCTTAATTTTAAAGTTTTTACAAACTAAATATACTAAATCAAGGTGAAATTCTAAGTTCACTACGAGCGGCTTAGGGG
>JAJWOJ010000142.1 GCA_021635425.1 Clostridiales bacterium
ATAATAATTATGGTAATATTGGGCATAGACCCCGGGCTTGCGACGATGGGCTTCGGAGTTATCGAAACCGAAAAGGGTAACAGCAAAGTCGTCGATTACGGGGTGGTGCTTACGCCAAAAGAGGAAACTCTTCCCGTAAGGCTTGCGATTTTAGAAGAAGGCGTTAAAAAACTCACCGAGAAATTCCGACCCGACGAAATCGCCCTGGAGGAACTTTTTTTCAACAACAACATAACGACGGGCATAAATGTAGCTCAGGCGAGAGGGGTCATTCTGCTGACGTGCGTTAAAAATTGCGGCAGGCTATACGAATACACCCCCCTTCAGATAAAACAGGCATTGACGGGTTACGGCAGGGCGGACAAGCATCAGATGCAGATGATGGTTAAAACCTTTCTGCGGCTTGAAAAAATCCCTCGCCCGGACGACGCGGCGGACGCGCTCGCGGTAGCTCTCACGCATGCGCAGACGAACAGACTTCGTTCGCCTTTCGGAATAAGGTAATTATAATCATGATCGCATATATAAAAGGAAAAGTTATAGACGAGTTCGAGGGCGGAGTGGTCCTCGAAAACAACGGAATAGG
Organism: Clostridiales bacterium; assembly: GCA_021635425.1. GTDB lineage: Bacteria > Bacillota > Clostridia > Christensenellales > Borkfalkiaceae > UBA10281. Next base: position 587 of record JAJWOJ010000142.1, read on the forward strand.
CTATGAAATTCAATGCTCGGCAGGGCTTTTGCAAAAACTTTTAACCGACAGAGAGGGTGGCGTTTACACCTATCTTCAGGTTAAAGAGGACGGACTGAGCCTTTTCGGATTCGACAACAAAGAAGAAAAACACATGTTTTTGAAGCTTATTTCCATTTCGGGGATAGGTCCGAAAATGGCGATGAGCATACTTTCCGGGATGAGAGTGAGCGAACTTGCCACGGCTATCGCAACGAGCGACGTCAAAGGGCTTTCGAAAATAAAGGGCTTAGGCAAAAAGACGGCGGAGAGGATCATTCTCGAGCTTCGGGAAAGCGTCTCCAAAGAAGCCGCGGAAATCGCCGCGGACGAAATTCCGTCCGTCGTCACGCCCTTTTCTTCCGAGGACGAGGACGCGGTTATCGCGCTCATGGGCTTAGGATTTTCGGGCGTACAGAGCAGGGCGGCGGTTAAAACCGCAAAAGAAAGAGGGGCGAAGTCTATTCAGGATATAATCACCTTCGCGCTTCAGAGTATGGGTAGGTAATAATGTTTGACGAAGAAGAAAGCCTGATTGTCAGCACAAAAACGGAATACGACGAGGTGGAGAACGTTCTCCGCCCGAAGTCGATGGAAGGTTACGTCGGTCAGGAGAAAGCTAAAACAAATCTTTCGGTGTTCATGCAGTCCGCCAAACTTCGCGGCGAACCGCTCGATCACGTCTTGCTTTACGGTCCTCCGGGGCTTGGTAAAACTACGCTCGCGCACATCATCGCGGCGGAAATGGGCGTGCAGATAAAGGTAACGTCCGGTCCTTCGATAGAAAAATCGGGCGACCTCGCGGCTATTCTCACCAACCTCAACGAGGGCGACGTTCTCTTTATCGACGAAATTCACCGTCTTAACCATAACGTCGAGGAGATTTTGTATCCCGCCATGGAGGATTTTTCTCTCGATTTCATTATAGGGAAAGGTCCGTCGGCAAGGTCGGTGCAGATTCCGCTCAAAAAATTCACTCTTGTCGGCGCGACGACCAAAGCGGGAATGTTAAGTTCTCCTTTGCGCGACAGATTCGGCGTTATTTTAAGGCTCGAAATGTATTCCGTGGAGGAGCTTGCGGAAATCGTGAGAAGGTCTGCCGAAACGCTCGGCATGCCGATTGCGCACGACGCGTCTTTGGAGATAGCGAGGAGAAGCCGTGGAACGCCGAGAATCGTCAACAGACTCTTAAAAAGAGTGCGCGATTTCTCGATAGTCATGGATCACGCCGAAATCACTTACGACGACGCGCGCCACGCTTTGGAGCGGCTCGAAATAGACGAACTCGGGCTTGACAACATCGATATACGGCTTTTAACGTCGATGATAGATAAATTCGGCGGCGGACCCGTGGGTCTTGAAACGCTCGCCGCAACCATAAACGAGGACTCGAACACCATAGAGGACGTTTACGAGCCTTACCTTTTGCAGCTCGGATTTATTCAGAGAAGCCCGAGGGGCAGAATTCTCATGCCGAAGGCTTACGAACACTTAGGCAGAGAAGTGCCGAGAAAACTCAGAGAACAACTTTCGTTGTTCGATTTGTCATGATAAAATATCCCGTAAAAAACGGCAAATGAATAATTTATTATGTTAAAAACAAGCGATTTTTATTACGATCTGCCCGAGGAACTGATAGCGCAAACGCCTCTGGAGCCGAGGGACAGTTCGAGACTTCTGGTATACAACAAAGACACGGACGAAGTTTTTCATCGTCATTTCCGCGATATCGGCGAATATTTAAAGGCGGGCGATCTGCTCGTCGTCAACACAACGAAAGTTTACCCCGCAAGGATTTACGCTTACACCGAGCATGGCGGAAAGGTTGAAATACTTCTCCTTAAAAGGCTTAATCTCACCGATTGGGAATGCCTCGTGAAACCGGGGAAAAAGTGCAAAGAGGGCGTTGTTCTCGTAATCAACGAGGAATTGAAAGTCGAAATAATCTCCCGCACGGACGACGGCGGCAGAGTGGTCCGCTTTATTTTCGACGGGGTTTTCGAGGATATACTTTCGAGGGTCGGAGAAATGCCGCTCCCGCCGTATATTCACGAAAAACTTAAGGATAAAGACCGTTATCAGACGGTTTACTGCAAACAGGAAGGCTCGGCGGCGGCTCCCACGGCGGGGCTTCATTTTACTTTGAGGCTCATCGGCGAGCTTAAAGCAAAAGGCGTGGAATTTGCCGAGGTGCAGTTAAACGTTGGCTTGGGGACGTTCCGTCCCGTTAAGGTGGACGACGTCGAAAACCATAAAATGCACACCGAGTTTTATAAAATCGACAAGGAAAACGCCGAAAAGATAAACAAGGCTAAGCGCGAGGGGAGAAGGATAATCGCCGTCGGAACGACGAGCGTAAGAACTCTCGAAACGGTTGCGGACGAAAACGGATTCGTAAGGGCGCAATCGGGAGATACGAGCATTTTCATCTATCCGCCTTATAAATATAAATGCGTCGATTGCCTCGTAACCAACTTTCACCTGCCCGAAAGCACGCTCGTAATGCTTGTCGCGGCGTTCACCTCGCGCGAGAAAATTCTCGGACTATATAATCTCGCCGTCAAAGAGCGTTACAGATTTTTCTCGTTCGGCGACGCGATGTTTATTACAGGCAGGACGGACGAAAATAAAAAGAAACCCGAAGATACAGACGAAAATGCCTGATTCTCGGGCTTTATTGCATAATTTTGCCACGAAAACGCAGGTGTTGTTTGATTTTACTCATAAAAGAGAACATAAGGCGATACAAATATTTTTGACAAATTATTTTATAATGCGGCAAAAATTCGTAACTTTTCAACAATAATGTACATACATGCTTGACTTTTTGCATATAATAGGATAGAATGTATATGATAATAATAAACAGGAGACTAACTATGGAATATGCAAATCTGAACATCAGAACGCCGAAGAAAACAAAAGAAGAGGCGGAAAAGATTTTCGATCAACTCGGAATTTCCACCACGACGGCGTTTAATATCTTTTTAAAACAGGTTATCAGAACGAACGGTATTCCGTTTGAACTTGTTCTTGACAAACCGAACCCTGTTACGGCTAAGGCGATCGACGACGCGAATAAAGGCAACGATGTTTACGGACCGTTCGACAGTGTGGAAAGTCTTATGGAGTCGCTTAATGCTTAAAATAGAATATCAGGGACAATTCAAAAAAGATTTTAAATTGGCGGTTAAAAGGGGCTGCGATGTTGCCGAGTTTCAGAAGGTAATATCTATGCTTGCGAATCGGCAACCCCTTCCCGTAAAGTATAAAGACCATGCTTTAACCGTTTCGAGAGAGTATAAGGACGTTCGTGAATGTCATATCAAACCCGACTGGTTACTTATTTACAGAATTTGCGAGGATGAATTGCTTCTTATGCTTATCAGAACGGGAACTCATGCGGACTTATTTTGATCGTCTGCCATTACATAATGAAAACGATAGATTTCTCTCATTGCGTTAAGTAAAACGTTTCGGCTATAGCTTGCTTTTTTGAGAGGGACGTGGTATAATACCAACTATCGTTCGGTAAAAGTCACAGAAAATCGTTCACAGACAAAGAACGTCAAAAGGCATAAAATTCCGTACCCGAACAATAAAAACCACAACTGAAAAACGACATGGAAAAATTTTATTTCGAAACTATAAAACAGGATCCCGAAACGGGGGCGAGAGCAGGCGTACTGCATACCCCGCACGGAGACATAGAAACCCCCGTATACATGCCCGTCGGCACTCAGGCGACGGTTAAAGGCGTTTACCCGAGAGATCTGAAAGAAGCGGGTTCGCAGATAATTCTTGCAAACACTTATCACTTGTTCATGCGCCCCGGCGACGAAATAGTCAGAAACGCGGGCGGTCTGCACAAGTTCATGAACTGGGACAAGCCTATTTTAACCGACAGCGGCGGATTTCAGGTCTTTTCGCTTGCAAAACTCAACAACATTAAGGACGAAGGCGTAACTTTCAGCTCCAACGTTGACGGTAGCAAACATTTCATTACGCCCGAAAGAGCGATCGATATCGAGAACAACCTCGGCGCGGATATAATAATGGCGTTCGATCAGTGCAGCGAATACGGCGCGGACTATAAATCGAGCGTAAAAGCCATGAAGCGCACCCTTTCCTGGCTCGACAGATGTTATAATCATCATAAAAACGAAAATCAGGCTCTTTTCCCGATAGTTCAGGGCAACGTTTTCAAAGACCTCAGAGCTACGTCGCTTAAAGAGACCATACCGTATGCGAAGTACGGAATAGGTATCGGCGGGCTTTCCGTCGGCGAGCCGAAAGAACTTATGTACGACGTTATGGATTCCATGCTCCCGAACTATCCCACGCATATCCCGAGATACCTTATGGGCGTAGGCAGCCCCGATTGTCTCGTCGAGGGGGTATATCGCGGAATAGATATGTTCGATTGCGTTCTGGCAACCCGTATCGCGAGAAACGGTACCGCTATGACTTCGCAAGGCAAAATCGTCGTGAGAAACGGCAAATATAAAGAGGATTTCACCCCGCTCGACCCCGAATGCGATTGTTATTGCTGTAAAAATTACACAAAGGCATATCTTCGCCACATGGTCAACGTAAACGAAATGATGGGCGGAATGCTTTTAAGCCTTCACAACATAACCTATCTTCACAAACTGATGAAGGGTATAAGAAATTCCATTCTCGGCGGTTATTTCAAGGATTTCAGAAAGGAATTTTACAAGAAATACGAAAACAGAGATATCTGATTTCGCGTAAATCGGCTTGTTAATCTCGCAGGTAATCGCGCCGATTGTGAAAAATGACAAAATTTTTTCTTTTTTATATAAATTGACTTGATTTAAAAGAATTAAAATTATAAAATGTAAAGTAGAATAAAAAGAGAGGAGACTAAAAATGTTATTCAATTTGCTTGAAAGCGTAACGGAATCCGTAACGTCGTCGACGGGTGCGGGTACGGCGAAAAACAATACGCAACAGATTATTATCTGGATAATTCTCGGAGTGGTTCTCGTCGGTTTTATCGTAATGAACTATTTCTCCAACAAAAAGAGAAAAGCTCAGATGGAAGCCGAAAAGGAAAAGAGAAACGCCATCAAACCCGGCTTTAAGATCATGACGATCGGCGGCATCGTGGGAACGGTTGTTTCCGTTGACGACGAAGCGAACACTTTCGTTTTGCAGACGGGTTCGGACGAAAATCCCAACTACATCAAGTTCGATAAAGTTGCTATTTAC
>JAJWOJ010000143.1 GCA_021635425.1 Clostridiales bacterium
AAGACGGCTTCAAGGCGAGTTTATCAGAGGTTCTTCTCGGCTACAAGTATTGCGTTGCGTTTTTAGGTTAAGACAAGGCGCGCGAGCGGCTTAATACACAGGTATAAGCCACGAGCGCAACACCTTATTAGCTAAAAACACAGCGCAAGACCGTGGTTCAAACGCAATCACCTGTGGCTAGGGGCGCGCGATTTAAAATCGCGCGCCCCGTTTATGCGTCCTTTTATTGAAGCATTTCTCTTATATCGGAAAGCATCTGCTCGTTTGTGATGCCGAGAGATTTTAAAAGTTCGGACGGATTGAATCTGTCGTAAAATTTCTTCTCCAAACCGTAGTTTTTAACCTTTAAATCGGAATCGCCGAGATAAGACGCGATTTTTTCGCCGAAACCGCCGCTTAAAATTCCGTCTTCCAATGTTATTACCAGTTTGTGGTCTTTTTTAAGCCAATCCAAAGTGTTTTTATCTGTTAAAGAAGCAATACGAGGATTGATAAGCGTGGGCTTGAAACCGAGCTGTTTTTCAATTTCGTCTGCAAGAGATTCGCCCTTACCGAAGAAATCGCCGAGAGCGATTATCGCCACTTTTTCGCCCTTTCTTTCGATTTTATATTCCGATTTTCCGTCGTAGCCGCTAACGGCGGGTCTGTCCGAAACGTCGTCGCCCGGAATAAGAACAACGGAAGCCCCGTCGTGAATATCCAAAGCCCAATCGAGCATGCCGATAAATTCCTTTTTCGACGTGGGAGAAAGCACCGTTAAATTCGGAATATTAGTAAAAAGCGGCAATCCGAAAATCCCGAGGTGGGTAACGTCCGTAAGCGAATCGAAAGCCGAACAATTAAGCAAAATCGTAACGTGATTGCCGTTTATACAGACGTCGTGAGAAATCTGGTCGTATGCGCGCTGGATGAACGAGGTGTTTGTTACCACAAGAGGTTTAACTCCGCCCTTTGCCATTCCCGAAGCCATTGCAACCGCCTGCTCCTCCGCTATGCCGACGTCGACAAACTTCTTTCCGAGCTTTTCCCTGTCGGCAGGCGCAAGCCCGATGCACATAGGCATGTTAGGCGTTATAAAGACGAAATCCTTGTCCTTTGCGGCTTTTGAAAGAATATATTCGCACGCAATCGCGGGATAGGTCTCGCCTTCGGACTCAACCTTTTTTTCGCCCGTTTTTCTGTCGAAAGGTACCGTCCAGTGCCATGCTTCCTTATTTTTAACGGCAAGCTCGTAGCCTTTACCTTTCAATGTGTTTATATGCACAACTATAGGATGATCGATATCTTTCACCTTTTCAAACACGGCTATAAGGGAAGCTATATCGTTGCCGTTCTTCTCGTACACGTAATCAAGCCCCATCGCCTTGAAAAGATTATTCTCCGATTTGCCGTCGGTATCCCGTAACTCTTTAAGATTTTTATAAATTCCGCCGTGCGTTTCGGAAATGGACTGCTGATTGTCGTTGACGATGATTATAAGGTTGGAATTTATTTCCGACCCCGCAACGTCCAAGCCTTCGAGGGCTTCGCCGCCCGAAAGCGAGCCGTCGCCGATAAGCGCGATGACGTTATATTTTTCGCCTTTCAGATCGCGCGCTTTTGCAAGACCCGTGGCAAGAGACACGGACGTGGAAGTATGCCCGACGTTGAAAAGGTCGTGCTTGCTCTCTTCCGGATTGGTATAACCCGAATCTTCTCTGAATTTCGTATCGTCGATATAACCCGCCTTTCTGCCCGTGAGCATTTTGTGCGGATAGGTCTGGTGCGAAACGTCGAAAACAAATTTATCCACGGGCGATTCGAAAACGTAATGCATAGCGATTTCCGCTTCGACTATCCCGAAATTGGGACCGCAATGCCCGCCGATTTTGGTAAGCCTGTTAAAAAGAGCTTCTCTTATGTCCCCTGCAAGAGCTTCAAGCTCTTTCATATCGAGCTTTTTTACGTCTTCGGGAGCGTTTATTTTATTTAAAATGTCATACATTGCCTTTATCCTCCGCATAATCAAATCGTATCGTTCGTTTTATTTTTACACCGAACCCGCCCGAAGGTCAAGCGTTTTTCCGTGCATATACCTTCAAAAACGATATTTTTAATTTTTTATCACACAAAACGGACAACTAGAAAAAGTCGTCCGCCGTAATTGTTAATATTTTTCAACTATTTTATGCATTTCGTCTATTCTCGACTCCATATCGGAAACAAGCTTGAACTGAGTTCTCGTTCTATCTACGTTCTGCTTTTCGCGCGTGTGACGGAAATAAACGTCGCCGTCCAGATAATCGGTTAAAAATCTTATTCCGCACTCGTACGTCATCAGAATCGCACCCATAGGAAGAAGCTCGCGCTCGACGTCCGTTATCGTTTTGCCGAATACGCTTAAATATCCTTCCGTATACGTTTCGAACAAAGGCATATTGAAAACAACCTTCTCGGTTTCGGGGGTATCTTCAAGACAGGGGTTGCAACCGAACCTTATCGAGTCGCCGAAATCGTAACAAATACTGCCCGGCATCATCGTATCGAGGTCGATTACGCAAACGGCTTTGTCGGTACGCGTGTCGATAAGCACGTTGTTGAGCTTGGTGTCGTTATGCGTTACTCTCGACGGCATATCGCCGCTTGCGAGAAGGTCGACTATTTTATTTGTAATACCCTCGTGTTTAAGAGCGAACTCGATTTCCGGACGAACGTCCTTTGCTCTGCCGAACGCGTCCTTTTCGAGAGATTTTTTGAAATTTGCGAAACGCTTTACCGTGTTGTGGAAATCGGGCAGAACCTCGAAGAGTTTTGAACTGTCGAATCTGTCGAGAAGCATCGCGAACTTACCGAACGCAACCGCGCTTTCGTAAAAATGCTCGGGCTTTTCAACGACGTCGTACCCCTTCGCGTCCTCTATGAATACGTAAACTCTGTAATACTCGTCTTCCGCCGCCTTGAAATAAGGCTTTCCGTCTACGGCGTAAACAAGCGTAAGGCTTTCTCTGTCGGGGTTACCGCCGCGTTTTCTTATTTCCTCTCTGTTAAACTCGGTGACAAGCCTGATATTATTCATAAGCCCGTCTACGTTAGTGAAAAGCTTTGAGTTTATTCTCTGCACTATATATCTTACTCTTTTTCCGTTTTCATCGAAAACCGCGACGTAGGTTCTGTTAATAAGTCCGCTTCCGTAAGGTTCGCACGAAACGAATTTTCCGTTTATTCTGAAGTTTGACAATATATCCGCAAATTCCATTTTTACTCCTCCGTTTGTTACTTCTTCTTTATATCACTAATAAGCGGGTTTGTCAATGGTAAAAACGTTCGCAAAAAATAAAGCGAACGTTTTTATAAATAATACATAATTACCGAACAAAGGACAATACTCGGTATATGAATATTTCCTCCGACGTCAATTACAATAAGAAAGTCGTTAAAGCTATTCTCGGAAGCGACGATATCGTTTTTTTCGATTTCGAACTCGGCAAAACATCGGCTTTATGCGTTTACGTCGATTCGATAACGGATAAGGAACTTTTAGGCTTAGAGGTGCTTGCGCCGCTTAAAAAGCTCTGCTCCGAAAAGTCGGCGACGAAGACGAATATTTCGCATCTCGCAAAAGCGATTACGCTTGCAAACGTAAAAACCGAAAGCAAAATTACGGACGCGACGAACGACATTCTTTCGGGCAACGCGATGATTTTTATCGACGGCAAAAACAAAGCGATAAGCGTGGACTTAAAAAAGTTTGAAGTGCGCGCCATTTCGGAGCCTCCGACGGGGCTTGCCGTAAGAGGTCCGCGAAACGGATTTACCGAAAGCATAAAATCTAACCTAAGCCTGGTTCGAAGATATTTAAAATCTCCCGACCTTAAAGTGGAAACTTTCGAAAAGGGGCGATATACGAAAACGTCGATAGCTTTTATGTATATCGACGGCATTTCAAGACCCGAAATAATCGATAAAATACGCAAGAAAATCCAAGAAATCGATATAGACGGAATCCCCGACAGCTCATACGTTTCAAAGCTTTTAAACGAGAGAAAAACTTCGCTTTTCAAACAAGTAGGTTCAACGGAACGCCCCGACGTTTTAATCGAAAGAATGCTTGAAGGAAGAGCTGGAATTATCGTTGACGGTTCGCCTTTCGCGCTTACTCTCCCTTACCTTCTTATCGAGGATTTTCAGGCGGCGGAAGACTATTATATCTCGGAATACCGCGCCAATCTCGTAAGAGCGTTAAGGGTTGTCGCAATGATTTTTTCCATTCTTCTCCCGTCGGTATTCGTTGCGGCGCAACTTTTCCACCTGCAGATCATTCCGCTGAACTTTCTTCTCACGATAGTAAACGGAATAAAAGAAATTCCCTTTTCGCCGAGCCTTGAAATGTTTTTCGTTCTGCTCATCTTCGAACTTCTGAACGAAACAAGCGTGCGAATGCCGAAATACGTCGGAATGGCTCTCGCCGTCGTGGGCGCGCTCGTCCTCGGCGAAACCGCGGTTAACGCCGGGATTGTTTCCACGCCCGCCATACTTATTATGGCTCTTTCGGGAATAAGCATTTACGCGATACCCGAACTCGTCGAGACGACGTCGGTTTTAAGATTTATTTATCTTATCGTGGCGGGTTCTCTCGGCGGATACGGACTTATACTCATTACGGCTTTTCTGATAATATATCTCTGCTCCGCGGATAACTACGGCGCGCCGTACCTCGCTCCTTATTCGCCCGTACTTTTAAACGATTTTCAGGACGGCTTATATATGAACAACGTGATAGGTATGGTGAAACGCCCCGAAGCTTTGGGCGCGAAAAACAAAACAAGACAAAAAATTAAATGACGGCAAATGAAGTTTTAATCGACTACGGAGGTAAAATGGACAAAGACAAAATATACGTAAGACAGATATGTTTCTTATTCGGCGCGTTTATTCTGCCCGTGAAGCTTATAACCACACCCGCAATCGCCGCGAAGTACGCCGCGGAAGATTTATGGATATCCGCGCTTATAAATTTTACGATTGACGGATTAGTGATTCTTCTCATCTGCCGACTCGCAAATAAATTCAAGGGGGCAACCGTTTTCGAAATTGTAGAGAACACGCTCGGCAAAACGGGAAAAATTATATTTGCGGCGGCGTTTTATCTCTTCTTTACGGTTAAAGCCTATCTGCCGCTTATAGAACACAGGAACTTCGTGGAAGTAGCCATGTACGAAACGACGCCCGCGTTATGGATTTTTCTGCCCGTGTTTCTTCTGTCGGCATTTTTCTCGTACAAGGGATTCCGAGCAGCGGGGCGCGCCGCGGACATTGCGATATGGTTTTCGGCAAGCGGAATAATCATACTCGCCGCGCTGTCTTTGTCGGTTGCCGATTTTTCGAATCTTCTGCCGATAATCGACGTACCGGCGATAAATATTTTGAACGGAAGCGTTAAAACGTCGATATGGTTTTTCGACAGCCCCTATCTTCTCTTTCTCTTAGGGCATTTTAAACCCGAAAAGAAACAAACGCTGAAAATTACGGGCGGATATTTTGCTTTTGCCCTCGTTGCGATTGTATATATGCTCATACTTCAATGCGAATTCGGAACTTTGACCGAAAGGCAGTTCTTTACTCCCGTAAAAATGGGTAAATACAGCGTTTCCGTATCAAATATCGGCAGAATAGACTATATAGCGGTGTTTTCGATAATAATGTCGTGCATATTCGGCGTTACGCTGCCGATTTTATTCGCGTCGGTCTGTCTTGAAAAAACATTTCCGTTCAGGCATAAAATAACGCCGTGCCTCATCTCGAACGGCGTAATTGCGCTTGTTATCTTCTTCACCGAGAACTATTATTT
>JAJWOJ010000144.1 GCA_021635425.1 Clostridiales bacterium
AAACATCCGCGCCAAGAAAATGCGGAAAAAACAGACACGTCCGCGCGGAAAGAACCGCGGGAATACAAAAAGCGGGAAGACGACAAAAAATAAGTCGAAAAAATAAAGCCGAAAATGCAAATTACGGCTTTTTTTTGTTTACTTTTTTGGTTTTTTACTATATAATAGATTATACTTATAAAACAGTTTGTCATTTTAAAACATTTCGGACATTTTTTCGGAGACGCAAATGAAAATCAGATATCTCGGACATTCGTCTTTTCTCCTTATTGGGAGCGACAAAAGCGTCGTTACCGATCCGTTTTGCGGTATAGGTTACGACATGGAAAGAGTAACCTGCGATTACTGCACCGTTTCGCACGGGCATTTCGACCATTCCGCCGTAAATTTCGTGAACGCGCGCAAAATCATCACCGATTCCGAAGACGGCTTTGCCGCCATCGAATCCTATCACGACCCGAAGGGCGGGCTGTTGCGCGGGAAGAATAGAATATTCGTTTTTTCGGTTGACGGAATCAAATTCTGCCACATGGGCGACGTCGGCGAATATTTTTCCGAAAGGCTTGCGGACGAAATAGGAAGCCCGGACGTGCTTTTTATTCCCGTCGGCGGAAACTATACGATAGATTACCGCGAAGCGATAAAATATGCCGACGCGATAAAGGCGAAAATCACCGTTCCGATGCATTATAAAACGTCGAAAAGCAATCTCGATATCGACGGGGTGCAACCGTTTTTAAAACACGAAAAATGCGTCGAGCTGGTAGGGGAAGAAATCGAACTCACGAAGGAAACTCTCCCGACGGAAGAAAGCGTTTACGTTTTCGACGACAAAAATTTTTAACGAGGTGACGTTGTGGCGACAAATACCAACAGAACAAATTATACCGAAGAATATCTGCAGGCTAAAAGCATTTACGATTTAAGAAAAATTCTGAGAAGCGTGGGCGGCGTTCCGGGCGGCAAAGGCAAGGGCGAACTTATTGCGGAAATCATGAACATACAAACGGAACACGTTGTTCCGCCGCGCAGTACGAGGGGCAGAAGACCTTTGGAGATGAAGGAGTTCGCAAACAATTTCGAAAAACGCGCGATAAGCGAAAACGGCGACGAGGAAGAGGAGATATCGGAGCAACTTGACGACGACGAACAAAAGCCCGTCATAAGAAGAGACGTGTCTTTCGGCGACGTCGAAAAGCAGGACGCTATGGGCGAAGAGGATAAAGCCGAGGGCGTTTTCGAGCTTTGTCCCGACGGTTACGGTTTTTTGCGTGCGGCAAATTACGAGTGTACTACGAAAGACGTTTTCGTCGCGAGACCGATCGTCAAACAGTACGGGCTTCGCCGCGGCGATTATATAGTGGGAACGAGCGCGAAACTCCGCGAAACGGGGGCGGCGGCTCTTCGCAACGTCTATTCGATAAACGGGCTTCCGCCCGAAAGAATGCTGAGACGTCCTAATTTCGACGATCTTACGGCGAGATATCCGATGGAGAGATTCACGCTCGAAAGATCGGATGCGGAAGACGATCTCGCAATAAGAAGCATGGATTTATTCTGCCCGATAGGCAAGGGTCAGAGAGGGCTTATCGTCGCTCCGCCCAAAGCGGGGAAAACCACCCTTTTGAAAAAAATAGCCAATTCCATAGGCGAAAATTACCCCAAAGCGCATCTTATAACCCTTCTTATCGACGAAAGACCGGAAGAGGTTACCGACATAAAGGAGAGCGTGAAAGGCGAGGTCGTGTTTTCGACGTTCGACGAAACGGCAGATCATCACATCAAAGTTTCGGAGCTTGTCATGTGGAGAGCCAAAAGGCTCGTCGAAATGGGAAACGACGTAGTTATCCTTCTCGATTCGCTCACCAAGCTCGCGAGGGCATACAATTCGTCCGTTCCTTCGTCGGGCAAAACGCTTTCGGGCGGAATCGACCCGATCGCTTTGCAACCGCCCAAGAAATTTTTCGGCGCGGCGAGAAATATCGATAAAGGCGGCAGCCTTACGATAATCGCAACCGTTCTCGTCGAAACGGGCAGCAGAATGGACGACGTTATTTACGAGGAATTCAAAGGCACGGGCAACATGGAATTGCAGCTTTCCCGCCAGCTTTCCGAACGCAGAATTTTCCCCGCGATCGATTTTTACAAATCGGGAACGAGAAAGGACGAGTTGCTTTTAGATAGAGCCGAGCTTGACTGCGCGTATTCTTTGAGAAGACTTCTCGCGGAAGACAGAAACGCGAGCGAAAATATTCTCGACATGATGGCGAAATGCGAAAACAACGCCGATTTCGTCAAAAAAGTACCCGAATGGATAAAACTTTCGGGCAGAGACAAAAAACGCGATATCTGAAAAGCGGAAACCGGAATAATCGGCGTTAAACGCTGCCATCGCGAACAAACCGCGCGAACGCGCCGAAGATTTTATCGGTTGCAAAAGCCGATAATCTCTCGGGGTGAAACTGAGTGCAGATTACGTTGTCGCCGAAAACCGCTCCTTCGATAACGTTATCGGGAGAAACGGACAAAACGGACATGCAAGGCGGAAAACGTTCCAACGCCTGACGGTGCGCGGAGTTTACCCTTGCTTCGTCGCCGAAAATTTCGCCTTTACCGGAAACGGGGTGGAGAATATCGCCCTTGCCCATATGTCCGCTTACGCACTTAAGCGTGCCGCCCAAAAGCACGTTAATAAGCTGAAAACCGCGGCAAATGCCGAGTATCGGCAGGTTTTTGCGGATAAAATAAGCGGCTATGTCGAATTCGAGTTTGTCTTTGACGAAATTGACGTTGTAAGACGGAATATTTCCGCCGTAGTAAGCGGGCAGAATATCCCCGCCGCCGATAAGCAGAAGTCCCTTATAAATTCGGGGATTTTCGGGAGAAAGCGAACAATCGAAAGAGAGATTCACGCGGGACAGGGCGTTAAGATAAGTTTTCGGCGGATATTCTGCGGCTACGAGTATTTCGGGATAAGAAGAATCGTTCATACGGTATTATATAGAAAACACACGAAAAAGGTTAATAATCACATGAAAAAAATAGGTATGGTCGTCGCGCTTGAAAAGGAGCTTAAAGCTTTTTTAGAGAAACAGACCGTTGAAATAAAAGAAGATAAATCGGGCGCGTTTTCCGTTATCGAATTCACGCTCGGAAAAAACGAAGTTGTATGCGTGAAGTCGGGCGTGGGCGAAATATTCGCGGCGGCGGCAACGCAATATCTCATCACCGCTTATAAACCCGACATAATAATCAATTTCGGCGTATGCGGAAGCCTTACGAAGTCGCTCGGATTGGAGAAAGTCGCGCTTATAAAGGGCGTCGTGCATTACGCGTTCGACACTTCCGCCGTGGATAACGTCGAAGCGGGAAGATACGAGCAGTTTGACGACGTTGTAATAAAAACAGACGAAAATCTGCTTGCAAAAGCTCTGAAAGCGGCGGGGGAAGACCTTCCGTGCGTTATATGCGCTTCGGCGGATAAATTCGTCGCCGACAAGGACGAGAAGACGTATCTCAAAAACACTTTCGGCGCTTCCGTTTGCGAAATGGAGAGCGCGGGCGTTCTGATAACGTGCAGAAACGCGGGCGTGCCGTGCCTTATAATCAAAGCCGTTTCGGACGGCGAAGGCGGAGCCGAAGAATACGAAAAAACCGTTCGGATAGCTTGCGGAAAATACGTAAAGCTCGTTACCGCGCTTTGTAACGGGTTGTAAAAGGCGATTAAAAGCATATTAAACGATAAAAATCGGATACTGAATATATGAAAACATACAAAAAACACAAACTCGGGCTTGTGCTCGGCAGCGGCGGCGCGAGAGGTATGGCTCTTCTCGGCGCACTTAAAGCTTTGGAAGAGGAAAATATAGAGTTCGACGTCGTGGCGGGTACGAGTATAGGAAGCGTTGTCGGCGCGCTGTATGCCAAAGGTTATACGGTCGGAGACATGCTGAGGCTTAAAGATTCGCTGGGGCTTAGCGACCCGCAGAACATGCTCCTTCTCTACCTCGGCGGAACGGGGCTTGTCGGAATGATGCGCCGCGTTACGGGCGGAGCTTATTTCGACGACCTCATAAAGCCTTTCCGGGCAATCGCGACCGACCTTTATACGGGCGAAGAAGTTGTTATGGGCATGGGCGAAGTCGCGACGGCGATTGCCGCGTCGTCTGCCGTCCCGCCCGCGTTTCGTCCCGTCGAAAGAGACGGACGAAAGCTTGTGGACGGAGCGTTTACGAACAACGTGCCGTCGGACGCGGTTAAAAACCTCGGCGCGGAAAGAATTTTAGGCATCAACCTCGGCGCGGAAAGCGACACCAATCAGGATCTTAAGAGAACGCTCGACGAGCTTTATCCCGGAAACGGAGTTAAACTCACCGTAAAAAGCACGCAGTGTTACACTTATTCCGATTACGTTTTAGCCCCCGATTTGCGGGGAATTTCGGGCGCGGACATCCGTCGGCTCGACGATATGTACGAAACAGGTTATAAAGCGGCAAGAGATAAAATGAACGAAATTAAAGCCGCTCTCGATATAGATTAAAAAATAAGACCGACATAACTATGAGAATAAATCCTAAAGAGAATATTTACGGGCAATATAAAGTTTCGCCCGACATATCAATAACCCACAGAGCGATAATTTTAGGCGCGCTCGCAAAGGGGAAAACGTATATAATCAACCCTTGTTTGAACGACGACACTTACACTTCGATTGCCTGCATAAAAAAGCTCGGAGCAAAGGCGAAAGTCAAAAACGGGGTTATAGAGATAAAACCGCCCAAGGCGATAAACGGCGATATCCGCGTCGACTGCGGGAGAAGCGAAACGCTCATGAGATTTTTATGCGGCGTTGCCGCGGGGAGCGGAATAGGCGTGGAGCTTACGGGCGACAAATGGCTTTGTCAGAGACCGATGAGAAACGTCAAAGAGCCGCTCGAGGCGATGGGGGCTACGGTCGCGCTTAAAAATTACAGCGTTCCGCCCATTCTGGTGGAAGGCGCAACGGTGAGACCCATCGATTATTTTTTGCCGATAGGCAGTTCTCAGGTTAAAACTTCCATTCTTCTTTGCGCGCTCACGGGCGGCGTCAAAGCGACGATAAAAGAGGGTTTGCGCTCGAGAAATCATATGGAAAATCTCTTAAAAGAGATGGGCGCGGATATTACGGTGAACGAAAAAGAGAACTCCGTAACTTTAAACAAAAGCGAGATAAAAGGCTCGAAAATTTTCGTCTGCGGCGATTTCACCGAGGCGATGTTTTTCCTTGCGCAGGGGCTTTTGTCGGGCAGAGCGGAATGTAAAAACGTCTGCGTAAACCCCACGAGAACGCGCGTTTTTCAGATTCTGAAGCGCATGGGCGCAAAAATACAGATAGTAAACAGAAGAATGCTTTGCGGCGAGCCGATTGCGGATATAATCGCCGAAAAAAGCGAGCTTAAAGCGGTGCTTGTAACGGACGAAGAGGCGTTTTCGGTTGCGGACGAGCTTCCCGCGCTTGCCGTTCTTATGGGTATGGCGGGCGGCGAAAGCGTCGTCGCGGAGCATCCCGCAATGAAAGAACGCGACAAAAATCTCTACGACGAAATTTCCGCCATGCTTAATTCCGCAGGCGGGAAATGCAGGAGGTTTTCGGGCGAATCGGCTAACGGAATCGCGATTTCCGGCGTTTTGAAATACCGCGGCGGAAACGTCAGAGGGTTAACGTCGGCAAGAGTGGCGATGGCGGCGGCTATCGCGCTCGAAGTTTCGGAAGAAGGGGGCGAACTTGACGAAGAATCGCTCGTTTCGGCGGAATATCCGGGGTTCTTCGGGTCGCTTAAAGG
>JAJWOJ010000145.1 GCA_021635425.1 Clostridiales bacterium
GAAATATAATCTGCAACAAGCTTGCTGTCTCCGCCGCTGTGGCTTTCCTTATCCTCGATTTCCTCGTTCACGTCTATGATTTTATCGGTACCGTCGAAAAGCGAAAGCCTTATCGTGCCGTCCTCGAGCCTGCCGCTGAGCTTTCCTTTACTACCGAAAACCCTTGTTATGCGGTAAGTTTCGTAAAGCGAAAAGCCGTGCATCAGAAGGTTTGCGGTAACGCCGCCGTCGAAAAAAACGTTGACCGTCTGACGGTCGCAAACGTCGTTGGGGCAAGCAAACACGCACTGCCCGTAAAGATTATCCTCGGGGCGCAAAAAGTTCGCTATATTTTCGGGTGTGAACTCGAAACCGTAAGGCACGCAAAGCGTTCCCGGGGCTTTAACCGAAAATTCGTAAGCGTTGTAACGGCAGTCTTTCAATTTGCAGTCCAAGCACCTTTCGGGCGTTCCATCGGGTTTATGCTCTTTCGTATAGAACTCGAGCGTTCCGAACGATTCTTCCCTTTCGTCCTTTCTGCCGACGAACCAGGAAATTATATCGAGGTCGTGACAACATTTCTGCAAAATTATCGGACTTGTTTCCTTTGAGCTATGCCATTTGCCGCGGATAAAACTGCACATATAATGGCTGTAAGCAACGTTTTCCGCCTGCTCCACGCTTAATACTTCGCCTATAACGCCGTCGGCGATAAGGGTTTTCAGCTTCTGGTAAAACGGAGTGTAACGGAGATTGTGGCATACCACCACGTCATGTCCGAACTTTTTAGCGGCGGCGTAAATTTCGTCGCACTCTTTCATTGTGGGAGCAACGGGCTTTTCCAGAAGCACGTCGTAACCGAGCGACAAAGCTTTTACGGTCTGTCTGCAATGAAGTCCGTCGAGCGTGGCTACGATTAAAACGTCCGCGCGCTTTTTCTCGAAAAACTTCTCCTCGCTTGAAAAAAGCTCTTCGTCCTTAACGCCGTAAAGTTCCTTTGCCTGCTTAAGGCTCGCGGGGGAAATATCGCAAACGGAAACTATCTTCGCGTTGTCGTGTTTTACTATGTTGTTTGAATAAACCGAGCCTCTGTTACCTAATCCTAAAACTGCAAATGTAATCATTTTTACTCTCAAAACGGCGATTTTTCTTTAAAATCGACCTGTTTTCGTTGTTTTTATTTATTTTTTTGCCTTTCCCGAAAGATTTCGGGAAAGGCAAAATTTAAGTTTTGCAGGCTAATGTTTCTTCTTTTAACCGATTTTAACCGAGAAGAGCCTCTGCCCAGGTAATATTTTTGATTGTCGCGGTTTCAAAGCCTGCCAAAGTGAAGCTTTCGCCCATAGCTTTTACGTTGAATTCGAAAATATATTCAACACCCGTCTGCAACGTATAATACGGAGACCAGTCCGTAGCCGACATCAAATTAAGAATCTTATTGTTATCGGCAGCGGTGTAAACATTCCAATAATAAATTCCGTTTGCTCCGCCATCTGCGCCCAAAGCGCCGCCGAAGCCGCCGCTCGAGTAAATATTATCCCAGAAAGCCGTCACCGATCCGTAGTTATAACCGAAGTTATAATCGTACTGGTTGGGGGTCATCTTCTTGTAGGACGGGAAGGAATCGAACGTTACGGTGAAACGAAGGTAATCATAAGAAACCGTCTTCGCCGTATCAACCGTGAGCCAATGAAGCCCGTTAGCGTCGCCCGCAACGGTCGTGTCTACTTTGTAATTGCCGTCCGCGTCCGCTACTATTTCTTTACCGTTCTGGAAGAGTTTGCCCTTGGTCGGGTCTTCCGCCGCTACGACGGTGATATCGAACTGTGCGGTAAACTCTTTTCCGTAGTAAGTTGCGGTTACGGTGACTTTTGCCTGACCATCGCTCACACCTATAACCTTACCGTTTTCAAGCTTTACGGCTTCGCTATCTGAAACCGCGTGAAGCGTGTATTCGGAAGCGGAAACAACCGTTTCGCCTGTTTTAAGCTGAGCGTTGATAATCGCGCCCTCGAGAACTTCGACAGAAGTTTTTTCGGGAACAGCCGTTAAAACGGGGCGTTTTGCCGCGTTTTCGGTTATCGTTACGGGAAGAAGCGCGGTTTTGCCTGCGGAGTTCTTCGCAACGATATTCGTAGTGCCCGCGCTTACGCCGATAGCTTTGTTTCCTTTAACGACAAGGATTTCTTCGTTATCGGAAGTGAAAGTAAGGGTCGATAAATCGTTGGTAGTTGCCGAGAAATCAAATTCCGTCCATTCGTCCGCTTCAACGTTTTCTTTGTTGAAAGTAATTTCGGTTTTGTTATAATCTACCCATTCGATCTTGGTGAATACGGCGTTTTCGAAACCGTAAAGGGTTATGTCGCCCGTCTTTTCGGTATCGATATCAAAAGTATATTCGGTATCGAGCGCAAGCGCGCTTACATATCCGAAGCCCGAGGACGACCAGTCGGGACAATTATAATGTTCAAAATACAACGCTCCGGTATTGTCGTAAATTCTTACGTAGCCGTATTCGACGGGTCTACCGTCTGCCGCAAACGCACCCGCGTACATTCCGTCGGCATAATCGTTATCGAAAAGCACGTTTATGGAATTATATCTGTAACCGAACTCGTAACCGTTCTGGACTACGTTCGCCGAGAACGCTTTGAACTTAACCGTGAAACGAATTCTTCTCATTCCGAGCGCGCTCTTAACGGCGTACGCGTCGAATTTAAGAGTTTTATCGGCGTTTGTCGCGTCGGGAGTTACGCTTCCGTCTTCAGCCGCCGCAACTTCTTCTCCGCCCTGGAAAAGTTTACCTACGGACGGATCGACGGGTTTCTCGGCAGCGTTTACCTTTACGGCAACGTCTGCCGTGAAAGTTTTGCCCCAAAAAGTAACGGTTACGGTAACCGTAGCTTCGCCCGCCTTCAAAGCGGTGATTTCTTTGCCCGCGACAGCGATAATTTCAGCGTCTTCGGAGGTATACGCAATCGTATACGCGTTTTCGGAAAGAGCCGCTCCGCCTATTTTGAACGCCGCGTTTATAGCAACGGTTTCAAGCTCGCTAAGCTCAACGTTGCCTGCTTCGACGACGGGGCGGTTAACCGCGTTTTCTTTTATTGTTACGGGGAGCTTAACCGTTACGCCGTTTGCCGTTGCAACGATGTTAGCCGTGCCCGCGCTTACGCCGATAGCTTTGTTGCCTTTCACAAGGAGAACCTCTTCGTTATCGGAAGTTAATTCGATATCCGAGCCGTCGTTGGAAACAGCCGAGAAACCGAATTCCGTCCATTCGTCCGCTTCAACGCTTTCTTTATCGAAGGTTACTTCGGTTTTATCGAAGTTTACCCACTTAATAGCGGTGAACGTAGCCTTATTAAATCCGAGAAGGGTGACGTCGCCCGTTTTTTCGGTGTCGATTTCAAAAGTATATTCGGTGTCCGCTTCAAGCTTGGGAATATATCCGTAGTGCGAAGACGACCAGCCCTCTACGTCGTAATGCTCGAAAATCTTTTCGCCTTTTGCGTTATAAACTCTGAGATATGCTTTTCCGTTGGGGCTTGGGTCGGCGGGAAGGTTTGCGAACGCGCCGATGTATGCGCCTTCTTCTTTGCCGTCGCCGTTTACATAGCAGTTGTACCAACCGACCGAAACGCTTCCGTAAGTATAACCGAACGAGAAACCGCCCGCTCCGGGAAGCGTGATGTTATTGTTTGTTATTCCGCTGAATTTAACGGTGAAACGGATTTTCTTATATCCGAGCGCGCTCTTCGTGACAAAAGGATCGAATGTAAGAGTGTTGCTCTCCTTGCTCGTATCCATAACGTAATATCCGTTTTCGTCGGGAGTAAGCTCTTCGCCGCCCTGATAAAGCTTGCCGATCGAGGGATCGACGGGCTCCTCGGCTTTTTTAACCGTTACTTTAACGGTTTTAGTAAATTCTTTTCCGCAGTAAGTGATTTTTGCGGTAACGTCGGCCTCGCCGGCCTTAAGCCCCGCGACAACGCTGCCGACAATCGAGATTACGTCGTTTTCCGCCGCAGTATATTCGAGAGTATATTTGTCTGCCGCAACCGTATTACCGCCGACTTTAAGGGTCGCTCCGAGATTGCCCGAACCGAGCTGTTCGATTTCCAATCCCTCAAATTCGACTGCAGGACGATTTGCGGCTTGTTCGTTTACGGTAACGTTAAGCTCTGCTTTTTTGCCGTTAGCCGTAGCGATAACCTTTGCGCTTCCCGCCTTCAATCCTACGATCTTGTTGCCCGAAACGTAAAGCACTTCGGGATCGCTTACCGTATATTCGACGGCGGAACCGTCGTTGGTGGTAGCATTGACTTCGGTTTCAATCCATTCGTCGACGGAAATCGATTCGTTTTCAAACGAAACTACGGTTTCCTCTTTCTTAGCCCATTCGAAGCCCGTGATAACGGCGTCGTCGAATCCGCTGAAAGAAATGTCGTGAGTTTTGCTTATATCAAAAAGGAAAACATACTCGGTGTTCGTTTGAAGAGGATCGATATAATCCGACCAGTTGCCGTGAGTACCCGAGGCGTCTTCAAACTGTTTCTGATAATAGTCGAGAAGAAGATTGCCGCTTGCGTCGAAAATCTTCCAATAGCCGTAGCCGTAAGGCGCGTGGTGAGCGGGTTTCATAGCGCCGCCGTACGCCTTGCCCTCATAGTCGTTATCCCAGAAAAGCCATACGAGTTCGCCCGCGGCGGGATCATCGGTATATTCCGTATATTTATAACCGAAGTTGTAATGATAAGCGGCTATCGTGGAATCTACAATCCCGGCCGTCAACGGGCAGAACGCATTGAATTTAACCCTGATTTTCAAAAGCTCATAGCCCATATCGAGCATTGTTGAAGCGTCGTCGAAAGTTATCCAACGAAGTCCGTTTTCGTCGGCGGGTTTGGTTTTATCTACAACGTATTCTCCGTTTTCGTTGGGAGTAATCGCTTCGCCGTCCTGATAGATAGCGGGCTCTTCCATAAAGAATACCTCAATTCTGAACGTGTAAACGTTTTCGCCCTGAGTAATTTTACCGTCGAAAAGCTTCTGCCCCGCAACGTTGAAGTCCGCTCTCGGAAGAGTGATCTTGCCTTCTTCGTCTACGCTGTAAGTCTTGCCGTTGATTTCTACGGCATATTCGCCTTCGAGGCCTTCTTTAACGGCGGAAACGGCAAGCTTGACTTCCGTTGAGCCTTCGGCGAAAATGACTTTGGTTTCTTTTTCGACGATTATGTCTTTTTCGGCTTTGAACTGTACCGAACGATAAGTCGTGCTTGCGGTGAGCTTGGTTTTACCCGAAGCGAGCGCGGTGACCTTTCCTTCCTCGTCCACGCTTGCGACAGTCGGGTTGTCGACGGAGAACTGAACTACGTAATCTCCCGCGTCCACGCCCGAAAGGCTCGCGCTGAATTTCGAAGTTTCGCCGAGAGCGATATCGCCGTTACCGATAACGGAAAGAACGGGACGATTTTCCGCTTTTTCTTTTACCGTAACGTTAAGCTTCGCAGTCGCGCTACCCGTTTTCGTCTTTGCGGTAATAGTTGTCGTGCCCGCTTTCAAAGCGGTTACGCTGCTTCCGCGAAGATACAGTACGGACTTATCGTCCGCAGTGAGCGTTACCGACGCTTTGTCCGACGAAGTTGCCGTAACGCGCACGGTTTCCCATTCGTTCATAGTGAGACTTTCTCCGCACGAGAAAGTAATCGATACTTTTCCCGTACTCGAAGAAGAGGTCGGTTCGCCCGTCGAGCCGTTCTCCGAATCCGTCGCGCCGCCGCACGCGGTGAGCGCAAAGCAGAACGCCAGAACGATCGCTATGATC
>JAJWOJ010000146.1 GCA_021635425.1 Clostridiales bacterium
CATTTTCTCTAAGGCGTTGCACTTTGCTTTTATCGCGGGTACGCCCGATTTAAGCTCTTCTTTGAACAGTTTTTTAAATTCTTTGCTTTCTTCCGACAGCGCGGCGGCGGTGGAGAGCAGTTTGTCTTTTTCTCCGCTTTCCGTGCCGAAGCATAAAATTTTTTCTCCGCCGCAATAATTTATAAGTTTAATCGCGCCTTTTGCGAAAATTTCGGCGTTTGCCGTGGCAAAAACGGTCGGAAGTTCTATAACGGCGTCCGCCCCCGCTTTAACGGCATGGATTGCGCGGGTGTATTTATCCGTGATTGCGATTTCGCCGCGCTGCGTGAAATCTCCGCTCATGATAATAACCGTGTAATCGGGCTTAAGTTCGCGTTTGATATATTCGAGATGGTATAAATGACCGTTGTGGAAGGGATTATATTCGCAAACGGCAAAACAAATTTTCAAAAGACGCTCCTTTCGTTTGATATTTATTTTTTTTTGTTGTATAATGAAAGTATAACTTTATAATATTATTTTATACCAAACGGAAATATTTTTCAAGCGTTCTTACGGTTTAAATTTTCCGTGCGGCAAAAAGGAGCGATAAAATGTCAAAAGTGTTAGACGATATCAAACAAAGAGCCATAAAACTCAACAAGCATATCGTGCTTCCCGAAGGCGAAGATAAAAGAGTGGTCGAAGCGGCTGCCGTTTCCGTTAAGGAAGGCGTTGCGAGAATAACCCTTCTGGGTGATCCCGACGAAATCAGAAAAAACAACCCGAACGTCGATCTTTCGGGCGTTACGATAATCAATCCTAAGACATACGAAAAAACCGAAGCATATGCGGAGCTTTTAACCGAACTTCGCAAGGCAAAGGGAATGACTATAGAGCTTGCGAGAGAAACGCTCGCCAAAGACTATACGATGTACGGCGCGCTCATGCTCAAAGCGGGCGACGTAGACGGTATGGTTTCGGGCGCATGCCATTCCACGGCTAACACTCTTCGCCCGGGGCTTCAGGTTATTAAAACGGCTAAGGGAACGCCCATCGTTTCCGCTTACTTCCTCATGATTGCGCCCGAGGGCGGCAACAAGTATTGCGAGGACGGATGTTATATCTATGCCGATTCGGGTCTGAATCAGAATCCGACAAGCGAAGAACTTGCATATATTGCTCAGTCTTCCGCCAAAAGCGCAAGAGCGATTGCCGGTATCTCGCCGAGAATCGCTTTCATTTCCCATTCGACCAAAGGTTCGGCAAAACATGCGGACGTTGATAAAGTTGTCGAAGCCGTTAAAAAATTCCACGAAATATGCCCCGAAGAACTTGCCGACGGCGAACTTCAGTTCGACGCGGCGATCGTTCCCGAAGTCGGAGCGAGCAAGGCTCCCGGTTCGCCTGTGGCAGGCCATGCGAACGTTTTGATTTTCCCCGATCTCGACGCGGGCAACAGCAACTATAAAAACACCGAGCGTCTCGGCGGATTCCAGGCTGTAGGTCCTCTTTGTCAGGGTCTTGCGAAACCCATAAACGACCTTTCGAGAGGTTGCCATATGGAAGATATTGTCGCGGCGGTCGCGATCACGGCTTTACAAACTCAGATATAAAATATATGAAGCGCACCGAAACGAAACGGGTGCGCTAAGGAGAAGATATGAAAATATTGGTTATAAACGCAGGCAGTTCGTCTTTGAAATATCAGCTTATAGATATGGCAACCGAAAAAGCAGTCGCAAAGGGCGGTTGCGAAAGAATCGGTCTCGACGGTTCGTTCTGCAAACATAAAGTCAACGGTAAAGAAACGGTGATAGAGGCGGCGATGCCCACTCATAAGGAGGCTATTCAGGTTGTACTCGACGCGCTTGTCGATAAAGAACACGGAGCCATTTCTTCGATGAAAGAAATCGACGCGGTCGGTCACAGAATAGTCCACAGCGGCGAAGTGTTCAACGATTCCGTCCTTCTTACGGAAGACGTGATGAAGGCGATCGAAGAGCTTTCCGAGCTTGCGCCCCTTCATCAGCCCGCAAACATTATCGGCGTAAGGGCTTGTCAGGCTATCATGCCGGGCGTTCCCATGGTCGGCGTGTTCGATACGGCATTCCATTCCACGATGCCCGAAAAGGCTTATATTTACGGAATACCTTACGAGGCGTATACCGATTATAAGATAAGAAGATACGGCTTCCACGGCACCAGCCACAGATTCGTTTCTCAGGAAGCGGCTAAATATCTCGGCAGAGAGGGCGACGAAAACTTCAAGGTCGTAACTCTCCACCTCGGAAACGGTTCGTCCATTTCTGCGGTAAAAGGCGGCAAGAGCGTGGATACGTCGATGAGTTTCACGCCTCTCGGCGGCGTTCCTATGGGAACGAGATCGGGAGATCTCGACCCCGCTATAGTAGAGTTTTTGGCGGAGAAATATAAAATGACCCTTTCCGAAACGCTTACTTTCCTTAACAAAAAATCGGGAGTTTCGGGTCTGAGCGGCGTTTCGTCCGATTTCAGAGATCTTACGAAGGCTGCGGAAGAAGGCAAACACAGAGCCGCGCTCGCGCTTGACGTGTTTAATTACAGCTGCAAGAAATATCTGGGAGCCTATGCCGCGGCTATGGGCGGAGTTGATTGCGTTGTGTTCACGGCAGGCATCGGAGAGCATGACGGAGCGGTGAGAGAAGCCGTCGTTTCGGGGCTTGAATTTATGGGCATCGAAATGGACAAAGAGAAAAACTCGCATTTAGGCGACGGTATCTGCGATATAACGGCAAAAGGCGGAAAGGTTAAAATTCTCGTAATTCCCACCAATGAAGAGCTTGTTATCGCCCGCGACACCGAAAGACTTGCAAAATAACATAATTTTTTACGGGAAAGTCTCTTAAAAAATTTGACAATATAAAATAAATAATGTATAATCGTAAAGCTACATATGGTTATTGACGTAAGAAAGTTAAAAAACAGCGGAAAAGACGTATGCTCGTTTTGTTTCGAGTATGCGGCGGACGATTCGCTCATCACGCTTCCTCAGTCGTCGTTCAAGTCACCCGTAACGGTTACGGGCGAGCTTGAGCTTGCGGGTGACAAAGCGTATGTCAACGGCGATATATCGTATACGCTTATTGCGCCATGCTCGAGGTGCGGTGAAAAGACGGAATATGTCGGTCTCACTCATTTCGACGAAGTTTTTTCCGATGACCCGGACGATGCGAACGAGGATTTTTATCCTTATTCCAAGGGTCTTGTCGATTTAACGAAAATGGTTTGCGACGCGCTTGTCATTTCCTTCCCTTATACGGTTTATTGCGATAAGGATAAAGAAGACGACGAGCCGAACGGCTGAACGATAATTTTTAAGACAGATAATCGTATTTACCAAGAACAAGAACAGAGAGGTACAGAATAATGGCAGTTCCTAAGCATAAGACATCTAAAATGAGAGCAAGAACAAGATTTTCCAACAATTCCAAATTGACGGCACCCACGCTTGTCGAGTGTCCTCAGTGCCACGAGCTTAAAGCTCCGCACAAAGTATGCCCGAAATGCGGATATTATGACGGAAAGACAGTTATCGTAACGGATAACGCCGATTGATCGACTTAAATATCGATTATTCAGGCGAATAGCGCAGCTATTCGCCTTGTTTTCGTTGAAATTTGTAATTTAAACCGAAAAAGGTTGAATATAAATGAAAAAATCCGAAAAGAAAAACGGATTTGTCGGAAAACTTCTCATTTTGTCCGCGACGATTGTATGGGGTAGTTCTTTTGTAATTTTAAAAGACACTCTGAACGAGTTCGGCGACGGACATTTCACTTTTTTTATCTTAGCGTGCAGATTTTTGATAGCAAGCATGATATTTCTGGCGTTTTCCGTAAAACGTTTTAATAAGTTTAATAAGAAAATTTTAGTTCACGGAATAATCTTAGGCATTATTCTGTTTTTTGCGTATGCAATTCAGACGGTGGCGTTACATTACACCACGCCGTCGAAAAATGCATTCTTAACGGAAACCTATTGTATTCTTGTTCCGTTTATGATGTGGGTATTTTTTAAAAAGAAGATCGGGCTTAAAAATTTCATTACGGCTGTCATTTGTCTCGCGGGCGTGGTGATAATAGCGTTTTTCGGGCGAAACGACAGTGCGCCGAACGAGCTTTTAGGCGACGGGCTTACCGTTTTATGCGGAGTTTTTTACGCTCTTCAGATGATTTTTATTTCGCAGTTCAAAGAAGACGATTCTTTGCTTCTTCTTATTGTCGAGATGGCGGTTGTAATGGTATTATGTTTCGGAACGTCCGCGATTATAGAATTCCCGAAGTATTCGTCTTCACTCTCGTTTAATTTCGAATGCGGGTGGAGAATAGTTTATCTCGGCGTTTTTGCTACGGCATACGCGCAATTTGCTCAGCTTCACGGTCAAAAATACACAACGCCGACAACGACGTCGCTCATATTGTGTTTCGAAGGCGTTTTCAGCGTTTTGTTCGAGTTTATTTTCGGTTACAACAATCTGAATGCGTATATCATAACCGGTTTCGCGCTTATTCTGTCAACGCTTGTTATAAACGAGATCGATTTTGCGGCGATTCGCAACAGTCTGAAATCGAAAAAAGAAGCACAACGTGTAAACGGAAGCAATAAAAGCACGATAAAAGGGGATAACGATGAAAAAATTACCCGATGAAGCAGCATATCTTAATTTGAATATCACGGACGATTCCGATTTTCTTTCGCCCTATTCGCCGTCGGAAAAGCCCCTCGTTTCTGCCGACGTTGCCGATTTTCTGGAAAATTCCGCACGTGCGTTTCACCCGCGCGCGAAAATCAATTTAACGATAACCGGCAGATGTATCGACGAATCGGAAAAAAGCGTATACGGCGAAGCGATAAGAAATTATTTTTCGTTAAAGCTTGCCGAAACCGAACGCGATATAAAGCGCAAAGGATTTGTATCTCTTATTTTTGCGATTATAGGAGTTGTCGCGTTGATTTTTATGATTATTTACGAGAGTTTTGTAAATAATGCCGTATGGACGGAATGCGTTGATATTTTCGCCTGGGTGTTTTTATGGGAAGCCGTCGATCAGTTTTTTATCGAAAGAAGCGGTTTGCTGCTAAAGAGAAAACGGTTTGAAAACTTTGTAAACATGAGTATAGAATTCAAATAAAAAAGCGAAACGCTTGTCCCTTGAAAACAGGGCGTAGCGTTTCGCTTATTTTTTGAAATTATGAATCATTTACCGTTATTATGTTCGATGGGATTAAGGGGTGTGCCGCAGTAGGGGCAAACGGGCGTTTCGTCCGAGTAATATTTAACGGGCGCGCCGCAATTCGGGCAAATGCCTTTAAGAAGCGTTCTGTCTGCTTTTTTGTTCTGATTAAACGTCAGCTTTTCGCCGTCGAACAAAAGACCGGTTATATAACCTTTTTCAAGGCATTTAAGTATGTCGGCTTTAACGATGCCGGCGTTTTTCCCGGTCTGAACGGCGATTTGTTCGATATCGTAAATATGGTCGTCGTTAACGGCTTTTGCTGTGTTTTTCAGCGATAAAAGCGAGCCGTAACACGAAAAAAGCACGGGGCAGGCATAAAAATCAAACGCAGTGAAGATTATACCCGTAACCATGACGAAAGTATTTTTTCCCGCGCCCATTATAATCATTGGGATTCCGCCGACAAAAAGGATGGCGGATATTATTGCAAAGAGAAGAGTAATCGTTATTTTTTTGTCTAATTTTTTCATGAGCAGATTATACATGATAATTATTT
>JAJWOJ010000147.1 GCA_021635425.1 Clostridiales bacterium
AAAGTCAGGATGAAAATGCCGCTTTTGCCTATAACGGGAAAGAATACGGGTTTTATGTTGCAAAAAATGAAGATACATTCGATGTTTTATTGATTGATTTTGATTATGAATTTGAGGAAAACGATTCAATTCATAATTCAGATATAGAATTCCGCATTCGTATCAAACCATTGCTTCAACAATGTTTTTCTCGCGCGACGGATAAAACAGGTGCTTATACTTGGAAGAAAGCGACGACGACAAGGAAATATTATGTGGCAAACCCGAGATTTATTTCCGTTGTTGCAAACGAAAATGCGCTTAATTACGGTGATGACGGTTACGACAAACAGACCGATGATGGCGTTATTATCAGTCAGTTCCGAACTAATTATGGCAAGGTCTCGTATGCAACTGAGAAAGATTTGGCGGTGACATTAATAAACATTGGCGGCAACAAGATGTTTGATTTCATATGTGATGGCATTGATGCTGCAACTGGTTCGGTTGGAGGACAAATAGCCAAAATAATTAAAGAATTTAAGGAAATCAGAGAAGATATATATGAAGCGGGAAAAGAAACAACAATTTTAGCCGATAATGAAAACAATATAAGAACTGAAATGTCTAAAGAAGCGCAGAAAGATGCCCCTGATATTCCCGGATATTCGAGAGTTGCGGGGTTTGAACCTTCAGACGAAATAATTTTATCTGACGATAATTCTTCATACGCCGAATTTATAACCGTTTTAAACGATGCAAACAGTCGCAGCAGATTATATCAGTATTGTGATTTTGATATTGTTTACAGAAATTCAAACTTTAGCTCGATGTCCGATCCTGTAGCAGAAAATTGCAGTTTTTCGAAAGAAAGGATTTTGTATGACGATAAAACTGTAACCAATTTACAAGATGAAATCATTCAGGAAAATTTTGCTTACATATTAGACGGCGGATATCATAAGTTCACTTATGAATGCAACGATCCTACGACATATCAAATCACTTCTAATAGTAAGTTGCCGAAAATTACGTTTATTTCCGATGACGGTGTTGTTGAAGGGCAAAACGTTGATGAAAAAACGTATGAAATAGCTTTGCAGAAAAATAAAAAGTATACGATTATTTTTTCAGATACGGCGGCGGGAATTTATAATTTTACATTCGGAAAGAAACTTGTAAATCTGGAGTCTTTCGGCAAGCAAAATGTCAGTCAATTTGCAAAATACGGAAGTTTATGGTTTAAATATACGCCGACGGAGGAAACTTATTTAGCTATAGACTTTGATATGTATAAATACGCTGTTGTTGTTTATGATCAAAAAATCAGCAACCCCGTATCTGTTTACACCAATACGAATCATGCTGAATTTCATGCGGTTGAAGGACATACTTATTATATCCAAATTCGGAACGACTTTTTGAATGATATCGGATCGGACAGTATTTATATCGGAGACGTTGAAAGTTTCGAGCTTGACGAAGACAAAGTGATTGCCGTTAATGAAAAACGAGCATATTTGTTTAACGCGCCTGTTGCCGGCGTATATAAAATAACGGGTGTCCCGACGGGTGTAACTGCTAATATTGACGCCGGCAGAGAGGACGGCGGCTATTTATTGTCTAAAGGAAGACATTATATCGTTTTTACGGGGCAACTTGAGAATGGAACTTGCAAAATCACTTTCAATTCCGTAGAAATATATGTTCGCGGCGGAAAATCTTTGTCCGTATCGGGCGGAACATTATATAAAACACTAAAATTTAAAGCTCCTCAAACTTTGAATTATAAACTTTCTCTTCCCTCCGCAATAAACATAATAGAAACAGTATGCGAAGGTCGGGTCGTGAATGTGGGCAATGCAAACAATTTAAGCCTTGAAAAGGGTAAAGTGTATTATTTTGTTGTTGGCGGTAATATGCCTGATAGAATGGATATTGCTATAACGCCTGTAACTGTCGGATCGATAACAGCAGATCCTGATGGACAAGTAGAAAAAACGATATCGGGACAAGGGACGGTAGTAGTTGAAATTAAAGTCGTTTCGGATAATTGTTATTATACTTTTGAAGGCATAGATAGCTATTTTCTTTATGATTCCGTTATGAATAAAATCGGAAATGATTCAGTATTGATGACAGGTACATATTATTTGCAAACGGTTCTAAACGGCAGTACGGTTTTAACGGTTTCAAAAGACGGAATACAAATGAACGTCGGAGATACAATCGGCGTTAATCATTCAAACGTTTTCAGATATAATTTAACGGAAGGGGAGAAATACGAAGTCCGTATAGCTAAAAGCAGCAATAGTACATTTACTACTGATGTTGTTATTTCGGACATAAACGGTCGGACATGCAATTTAACAAAAATAAATGACGTGTATTCATTTACGGCACACGCAGCCGTTGTTTATGTGAAATTAACAATGAGTAACGTCGGCGGACAAGCCGGAATATTTTTCTTAACAAAAGCAGATCTCAATAAAGAATCGGAGGTTCAGAATATAATACCTGAGCAGCTTTATACTTTGAAAAGAGCGAGCCAACGTTTCATAAAAATTCCCGCAGGGGAGTATTTGTTGTTTATCAGAAAGGCTGTTTTGGGATCTGCTCATTTGTATGAAATAAAAAACACTGGAACGCCTGAAGCTGTCGGCAAAGCAGAAACTTTCGATCTGGATTCTGCAATAAGCTATAGTTTGTCGTCGACGGAGGAAAAATTATATTTAATTACATCGGACGACGATAGTTTAAGTTTCATGCTTTTCTATTCTCAGAAAGGGGTATACAAAATAGAGATCGAAGGAGCAACGCAGGATAATCGATATATTTATCCTAATCTGAAATATAAATTTGCGTTATATCGTTGTATGGGAAATACAACAACACTTGTCAACAATACAGCGGATTCTGATTTCCATGTTTGGGATAGTTCAGATAAGGAAATTGTTTCCGTAAACGGGCGATACAAATTTGTGACTCCAGGAACTATATTCGTTTCAGTAAGCTTTTGGGGAATCAATGCCGGGACTTCTTATGTGGTGGTAAATCCCGAAATCACCATCGATAAGCAGGATGAAACAGGAGATCTATATTTTAAATCGAGTGGTATTGCAGGGATAGGTTCTGAATATCAATTAAAAAATGTAACGGTTACAGTGACAAGTGGCGGAGCGAATGTGTATCAAAAGACATATTATACTTCGACGGTAAACTTTAATGCTAACGATTATATATGGTATAAAAACATAAAAGTAAAATTTGTTTATAATTATAGTTATGGAGATGATGAACTCAGAGCTGAAGGCGAAGCGACTTATAATGTTCCAAGTTTTACGGCAGATATAAAGGATAATATATGCCTATACGATGCGTCGTCGATGACGTCAATAGAAACTCGAACGATTAAAATTCCCGCAAGTGTGAAGAATATTTATTTTTTAGGTTCAGAAGGATCGAATATAGCATATCTTGATATAGTGGCGCAATCTCGTAGTACACCATTGAAAGTGTATTTTAAAAATTTCAATTACCTCTTTAAAACCAACGGAATTTATGTCGACTTTCGGAGCGATTTTACTATAAACGTAACGGGAAATTGTTCTATTATGCCGAAAACGCTTGACACCGAGGGCGAATACGGAATTTATGCCCGCAATCTAACAATCGAAGGAACGGGTAAACTCAGTGTTGCTGCGGGAAAACGTGAATCGTCGGGCGTATACGAGCTGACGAACGGATATGCGGGAATAAATGCCAATAATCTTACTGTCCTTGTTAAAGAACTGTATGTAAAAGGCGGTACAGGTGGCGACGCGCCTAATGCGTCGGGTACAAGGTACTCCAATGAATTGCGCGGACAGGATGCAAACCCCGGAGGTCGCGGCGGCTATGCTATCTGGATTTCGAATAACTTCAAAGTTATGAGTTCTTGCAAAAAAATTACCATGGAAGGCGGAAACGGCGGACATGGCGGTAATGGCGCAAACGGGCTTGCCGCAACTGCAGATTTTGCAACAGGCGGCAGGGGCGGTAACGGTGGAGACGGCGGTCTTTCAGGTGGCGCATTTCATCAGAATGTTTCGCAAAGCGAATTGTATTTCTCGTCTTCAACCACTAAAGTGATTACGGAAGGAATTAGCGGAAACGGCGGTCGCGGCGGAAACGGTGGAAACGGTGGTCGTGGAGGTAAAGGCGGCAACGGTGGTCGCGGTGGAGACGGTCGTATCGGTGGTCGCGGCGGAAATGGAGGTAATGGCGGTAACGGATTGGATGACACAAGTTCTGCGGCAAAACCGAGCAGCGGTGGAGACGGCGGAAACGGTGGTCACGGAGGATATAGCGATTACAGCGGGAAATATGAACGTCCCGGAAACGGCGGAAGCGGTGGTAACGGCGGAGATCCGGGTGGAGTCGGCGGCGGATTGAACGGCGGAAACGGCGGCTATGGTTATAACGGCGGTTCAGGCGGCAACGGAAGCAGTAGCCACATTATTTTTGCAACAGGCGGAAACGGAGGTGGCGGCGGAGACGGCTATGGTGGATCTGTCGGCTATGGCGGCTCTGCCGGAAAAGGAACATGGGCTTCTGACGGAAGTTCGGGTTCTAACGGTAAATCGTACTCAAATTATCAGAATTACCCTGAAGATTTCAATTAGATTGTAATTGCGGATTGAAATTATATAATCTATGGTAAAAAACTGTCGCTTGACAGGGAAAAGCCGAACAGATGTAAAAATTCGGC
Organism: Clostridiales bacterium; assembly: GCA_021635425.1. Classification (GTDB taxonomy): domain Bacteria; phylum Bacillota; class Clostridia; order Christensenellales; family Borkfalkiaceae; genus UBA10281. Next base: position 4,730 of record JAJWOJ010000147.1, read on the forward strand.
TTGATATCTCAACGCGGCAGTTTTTTCTGGGTAAGATAAGCGATTGATAAGTGTTACAGACCGATTTTACGCAGAAATTAATAAAAACGATTGTATATTGAAGCGTTTTATTATATAATATGTTTGGTAGCCGATTAAAATCATAACATTGATTTTTTTAATTGGCAAAAAACAATAAAAGGCACTGAAAAGGAGTAAAGATGAAAAAAAGATTTTTTGTAACTATTATTGCTCTTATTTTAGGCTTGGGCTTGGCGTCGTGCGGGAAAGGCGGCGATGAAAGCGAAGCTAAGAAAACCGTTACTTATGATTGCGTTGTAGAGTTTACTTATATTGACGATGAAACAGATCCGATTATAACCGTTGACGGCTGTAATGCGATTTATTCCGACGGCGAAGACGGAAGCAGCATTTTGCTTGATCTTTCAAATTACGGAATCGATAAAAACGATTTGATTCCGGGCGATATTTTAAGAATAGAATGCGAGGATAACGGCAAGGACGCGTCGCATACAGATATTCTCCCGGGGACGATTTATTTAAATGCCGCGGTGAAAAAAGTAGAGCATATCAAAGCGGATATCTGCACCGTTCGCATTAAGATAACGGGCGATCAAATTGCTTTTGAACCCTCAGACGGTAAAGAGCTTAAGTATACGCCGAACTACGTTATCACCAAAAAGGACGGCAAATTAAGCAGTAAAACACTTATAGAATGCGAAGACGGAACGACATTATATTATGCCTACTCAAAAGAGTTGAAAGAAAATCTTGTTTCGAAAAACACTTATTTTTACGATTATAACCCCCGCTCCGAAGCGGCGGACTAACAATATAAAATAAGTATTGAGCAAGTGCGGGCGGAAACCCTCGAAAGATGATGGTTTCCGCCCGCCTGTTTTTTGTGCATCCGTTTATGTGAGCCTGAACCGATGTTAAACGCGATTGCCTGCGGCTAAGCTTGCATATATCGAAAATGTGAAAAATAAGATT
>JAJWOJ010000148.1 GCA_021635425.1 Clostridiales bacterium
AGAAATCGGTAACGACTATAATTTAGGAACGAAACTCATCGAAAACGAAATAGGCTCGGCGGCTGAAAAAATAGGCGACTATATCGATTACGAAAAGTATGCGCAGGATTTTTTAGAAGAGAACGGCGGAGCGTATACGAAGTACGGCGACGTAGTGTACTTGCGGGACGATCAGACTTTGAGCGAGATACTTGGCGAAAACGATATAAAAATGGGCGGTATATAATATGTACAAAGCAGAAATATGTAACAAATACGGTGAAGTAAAGATTGTGGATTGCAGCGAGGATGGTAATGTCTATTCGGCATTAAGAGAACTTGAAATCGATTCATGGATGCGAAAGTTGAAAATAGGCGACAACGAGGACGGCGAAACGATTAAACTTGTAGCGGATAATGATTTTGACGCGGCGATTACAAAAATTCTCACGGATAATCGTGACACGTTATATGATGCGGTTCTTGTCGCAAAACAGTTGAACGGTATTAAAGACGATGCGATTAAGGAAGAAATCGAACGGAATGCCATAAACGAGCAGTATGAAACGAAAGAAAATCTCTACAACGATATTCGTAAGACGAAAATCGAGTTCTCTTCTGTACGCGAAGATTTTTATTGTCCACTTTATGTCAGATCGCACGATGCCGACGGGTATGATATCGATCTCGAAAAAGAAGATATTGCGCAGTTCGAAGACGCAATTTGCGAGAGATTAGAAGCCGAGCAAGAAGATGACGAAATGACGCCGTATGTAGGTGAACAGGCAGATATAGAAGATAAATTGCTCTATGCAGAATGGACCGTAGAAAACAGGAACGGCAATTTGTACGGCAAAATCTCCTGTTATTTCCGTGAGCCTATAACGGAGAAAGAAACAGAGCGACTGAAAGATACTATTACAGGACAAAATTCCGACGGTTTCGGCGAGGGGTTCGAACAGCACCCGATAAGAGTCGATTCCGACGATATTTACGTTTCGTTTTGGGATGATAAAGATTATTTTTTGAAGACGAATTCGGAAATGGACGAGTATTTGCAGAAAAACGATATAAAAATTGAAGGTATATGATATCCCGCAACAAAAAAACGAAGAATGGTTTTCATTCTTCGTCATCTGTTTCGTCTGGTGAATTATCATCTTTTTTCGATTCGATTTTATCCGCTATATAAGCCACTATATTATACAATCCGACTGCCGCGAGAACGCAAATAATCACCATTAAAACGATTTTGGCTGTGGAAGTATTTGCTTTTTCAGCGCGCGTCCCGTTGTATTTATCATTGTTATTGTTTCGAGTTTCATCCTCGTCGTAATCATCGGTTAAATATGGTGGATTGCAAGCGGAACAGCGGCGGTATCCCTTTTTTATTGCCGTTGATAGTGATATAGAAATACTCGATTTATTCAAGTATTGGCAGTATGCGGTGTGGTAGCACTTTCCGTAAGTCGTAATATAAACGGTTGTCGAACCCGACGCCGCTATTGCCGATTGCGGGCTGGGGGCTTTAATTATTGAAAGGGAAAAAGTAAGAACAACGAGCAGTAGGACAAAAAGACGGGTTACTCTCATAAATGCACCTTCAAAACATTTTTGAGAAATAAAAAAAGTGCCATCCCGTTACGAGATGACACTGTAGAATACCTCTCGCACAGTTGTCACACATACTACTCCCTTGCATTACTCAAGTACAGATAGTTGCGATTGGCATTGCTACCGATATTACTGTACGCAAGTAAGCAAAAAAGTATCCATAAAAAATATGGACATATACAAGGGGTTTTAAGTTGTAGTATGGTGACGATTATATTTTATAGCATTTTACGATTTTTGTCAAATCGATTCGTAAAAAATATTTCAATATTGGCGCGAGAGGCATTCTATTGCTTTTGAAAAATATTCAAAGATAAACGATATAAAAATGGGAGGGTATATAAATGAACGAATGGGAAAGACAGAGAAACAGGGCAGAATATCTTAAAAAAGAATATCCGCCCGGAACGCGAATCGTGTTGAATTCGATGGGCGACGATCCGAGACCGATAGAAAGCGGAACGCGAGGAACTGTGGCAGTTGTAGATGATATCGGCACGGTGCATTGCGATTTCGATAACGGCAGAAAGCTTGGCTTAATCGAAGGCGAAGACGATTTCAGAGCGTTGACAGCACAGGAACTTGCGGAAGAAGAAAATACGCAAGGCGAAGATAATTCGCCCGTGTTGACGATGTAAGGGGGGTGAAAAGAGAACTGAATAGGTAATCGGGCGGTCGGGTTGAAATGTCAATCCGATTTTTTGATATGTTTGCGGGAATCGGCGGTTTCCGCAGCGGACTTGAAGCGGTAGGATGCTTTGAATGCGCAGGGCATTGCGAGATAGATAAGTATGCGAATAAGGCGTACAACGCTATATATGATATAAAAGAAACGGAGGTGTATTTTGAAGATGCAAGAACAATCAACCCGGAAGATATGCCTAATATCGACCTTATTTGCGGCGGATTCCCTTGTCAAAGTTTTTCAATCGCAGGAAAGCGGGGCGGCTTTGACGATGCAAGGGGAACTTTGTTCTTTGAAATCGCTCGGATTGCCGCAGTTAAAAGACCTAAATATCTTCTGCTTGAGAACGTACCCGGACTGTTATCGCATGACGGAGGCAGGACGTTTGCAACAATCCTCGGCACGCTTTCAGAGTTGGGGTACGACGTCGCGTGGCAGGTGCTTAACAGCAAGGATTTCGGTGTTCCCCAATCCCGAAAGAGAGTGTATATTATCGGATATTTTAGAGAAAGATGCGCCGGAGAAATATTATCTTTCACAGAGTCAAATGGAAAGACTCTTGTGGAAATTATCCCCGGCTCGGAAGGAAACCGAATCTATTCCGTAAACGGAACGTCAATCACGCTCACAAGTACCGCGGGCGGGTTCGCGGGAAAAACAGGACTATACGACGTAAATTTGCCCATAAAAGTTAAGACGAAAGCGGGCTATCAGTTGGCGTATCCCGGCGATAGCATAGATCTTGCGTTTCCGACGTTAAATTCGCGGCGCGGGCGAGTGGGGGAGCAAGTGGCGCACACGCTTACGACGAGCAATACGCAAGGGTATTTCTTCATAGATATGAACGAAAACGCGAAACTGACCGAAGAAGCAAGGTGTATAACGGCAAGACAAGATTCGGGTGTAACAAGAAGAAGTGGAGAACATTCGGGAGTATTCGAAGAAAACGAGCCGCGAGCGATTATAACGCCCGAAAAAGAAAACGTCCGACAACAGGGCAGACGATATAAAGAACCGAACGAGCCAATGTTTGCTTTAACGGTATGCGACCGGCACGGGATAATACGGTATGGGAAAGTGCGGAAACTTATGCCGATAGAATGTTGGCGGTTACAAGGTTTTACGGATGAGCAGTTCTATAAAGCCGTTAACGCGGGAATCAAAGACGGGCAATTGTATAAAATGGCGGGTAACGCGGTAAGCGTACCCGTCGTTTCCGCATTAGGGCGAAAGATAAAAGAAATCGAAGAAAGGAGCGAAAACGAATGGAAAAGACCTTAAGTATAGGTATAACTGCGGTCAACGGAGGCATTAGGTGGATATATCATTCAGAAATAGAATTGCCTGCTAAAGATTATGAGATAGAGGATCGCTTGCAGGAGGCGCGAGCAAATTATGACAAGAATTTTCCACTCGGCAAAGAGGTTCGGTTCGATATAGAACGGCTACATTTGTTGCCGTCGCTTGAAGGTGACCAAGTAATCGCGCGGACGTTCGATGAACTGAATTTTTTTGCGAAAAGGCTTGCCACACTGAATGAGGATGAAAGACTTGCATTACGGGCAATAGTGAATAAAAAAATATCCGACGGAAAATGGAAACAAAGCGTTGATATTAAGGACCTTATAAATTTAACCTATGGTTTGGATAACGTATCGGTGATACACCTTGCAAGAAACGACGAGGATCTCGGTCAACTTGTAATAGATAACGATATGCATCCCGATGTTGCCGCTATACCTTTTGAATCGAGGTATCTGCTGAATAAATCGGATATCGGCAGATTGCAACGAGAAAGCGAAGGCGGCGTATTTATCGATAATATATATGTCATAGTGGATGATTATGAAGAAACCGAAGTATATGACGGCATTACGTTACCCGAATCCGAAGAAAAAAACGATTATGTTTTTCGCTTAAAAATAGCGAAGGCTCCGGAGGAAAATCCCGAAGAAACAGATAATACCGCCGAGTGGATAAACTTGCCTGTCGACAAGACGCAGGCGAACGAAATAGCCCGCAAGCATGAGGAAGAACGAATAGAAGATTGTGTTTATTTTGATTTTGAATCGGCGATACCGCAGATAAACGAAGATAATTTCGGAGATATGCAAGATTTCGACATGTTGAATGGTGTAGCGGAAGAGTATTCAAAATTACAGCAATTCGATCGCGCAAAATATAAGGCGATTTTAACTGCGGCAGGACAATTCAGAGCGGCAGACGCTTTGGATATAATAAAGCGCATCAACGAATATGAATTCGCGCCCGAATATGGTTTTCCCGAAGATTATTTCGCGGAGTATTTGAAAAAGTATTTGGATCCGCGATTTGACAGCGCATGGATACACAGATCGAGGTTTCAGAGAGAAGGTGAAGAATTGCAAAAACGCCTCGGTGCGACGCATACTCAATACGGTCTTATCTCGGCAAGGGGCTGTTCGTTATATGCGCTTTGTAAAAGGAATGAGCAATGTTATCTTGACGAAGAATTAGACGCGGTTGAAGTGTGCGGCGTGAAGGGCGTGTTTGCTAATGAGCGTATTGCCGAACAGGACGTACCCGAAGAGCTTTATAAATACGATTTGCGATACTCGGACGAAAGGAGGGAATTTACGTCTATAGAGAAAAAAGTGATAATAGACCACGGTGGCACAGTGTTGTTGAAAGAGCAATTGGATTTAGGACCTAATGGAGTTATCGAATTCAATGAAGAAACATTTCCTAACTTCTTGGGGTATAAAGAAACGCCGAGAGAACTTCTTGCCGAAAACGAGCAGGAAGAAACAGACGGAATAGGAGGGATAAAGCAATGAGTGTAACAGATATAAAAGCAGAAGAATTGCGGCTGAAAAGCGGCGAAGAAGGGCTGGTATTCCAAGGATGTGGCGGAGTGGTCAAAGAGTGGGTTGAGGGAATAAACAAACTTTTGAAAAACGAACAGATTCTGAAAAACGGCACGGAACTTGACGAGTGCTATCGATTCGAAAACCGCGGGCTCACAAATCTATATTTTCCTTTCGGAAATGCGGAATTGGATATGGGCAAACTTGTGATATGGAGAATAAAAGCAAGACCGATATTCGGCTGTATGTGGCTTTCGGACTATGTAGATAACCATCTCGGCGGGTTTATCAAAGACGATAGAATCCAAGATGAAGAAGCTCTGGCAAGAAAAGTTTACGACACGGTTTACGTCCCTCAATTTTTAGCGGACGAATTCAGGGTAGGACAAACGCCCGTTTGCTTTGACGAGTTTTTGAATAACGATTGGGAAGATGAAGAATGTCGTCAGTATTACCTTGATTTATTCGAGAAAGAAAAGCAAGTTGCCGAACAAACGCAAGCATAACAAAACAATAAAAATTAACGGTATCAATCGCGCCTATGGCAACGAAAAGATGTTGTTAATCGACCTATAG
>JAJWOJ010000149.1 GCA_021635425.1 Clostridiales bacterium
CGGTTGATACCGCCCAAAACCAAACGAATCAAGGTGAATTATGAAAGATTTAACTAAGTTGTTAAACGATGATTTAAGAGATTATCGTCCCGTTCCGTTCTGGAGCTGGAACGACGATCTTCAACCCGAAGAGCTTGTAAGACAAATAGACGAAATGAAGGAAAAAGGTATCGGCGGCTTTTTCATGCACGCGCGCGGCGGGCTTAAAACCGAATACCTCAGCGAAAGATGGTTCGATTGCATAAGAGCCTGCGTCGAAGAGAGCAAAAAGGTCAACATGAATGCCTGGAGTTACGACGAAAACGGTTGGCCGAGCGGGTTTGCGGGCATGAAGCTTCTCGAAGACAAAGCCAATCACGAAAAATATCTCGACAAAAAGGTTACGGACAGTTTCGATGAAAATGCAACCGCGGTTTATTTCGTCTGCAAAGACAATAAACTTATAAAGACGGACAAGCCTGTCGGCGACGGGAAATACGTTAACGTATATCTTAAAACCAATCCGTCCGTCGTCGATATTCTCGACAGGTCGATAGTCCGTAAATTCATCGAACTTACTCATGAAAGATATAAAAAGGAATGCGGAGAAGATTTCGGCAGATATATGCTCGGATTTTTCACCGACGAGCCGCAGTATTACAGATGGGAAACTGCTTATTCGCCCGTTCTGATACCTTATTTCAAAGAAAAGTACGATATCGATCTTTGGGAAGAACTCGGCAAACTCTTCGTAGATTGCGACGGCGCGTATGCGTTCAGATATAAATACTGGAACGCAATGCATCATTTCTTCATCGACAGCTTCGTTAAGCAGATTTACGATTGGTGCAGCGAAAACGGCTGCATGCTTACGGGTCATGCCGTGGAGGAATCGCATATGTTCATGCAGATGTGGTGCTGCTCGGGCGTGATGGATTTCTACGAATACGAGCATATCCCGGGGATCGATTGGCTCGGCCGTTACATTTCAACCGAACTCGAACCTAAACAGGTCGGGTCTGTTGCCGAACAGCTCGGCAAAAAACACGTTTTAACGGAAACGTTTGCATGTTGCGGTTGGGACGTAACTCCCGCGGAACTTAAACGCATCGCCGAATGGCAGTATGTCAACGGCGTAAACCTCATGTGCCAGCATCTCGCCGCTTATTCGATAAGAGGTCAGAGAAAGAGAGATTATCCCACGAGCTACTCCGAGCATATGTCCTGGTTCGATAAGTTCGGCGAATTCAACGATTATTTCGGTCGCCTCGGATATATTCTTTCCGAAAGCAGAAACAGAGTGGACACTCTCGTTCTTCACCCGATGAAGTCGGAGTATCTTACTTTTGACAGAGACGACGATTATAATTCCGTAAAGGACGTCGAGGTTTCTTTCGAGAAAACGATAGAAATGTTAGGGGCTGAAAATATTCCTCACCATTATGGCGACGAAAACATAATGAAGCGTCACGGAAAGGTTGAAAACGGCAAACTTATCGTCGGAAATTATGCGTATACATATGTATATATTCCCGAAATGAAAGATATGGACAAAAACACCCTTCGTCTGCTTACCGAATTCACCGCGCAAGGCGGAAAACTCGTTATAGAAGACAAAAAGCCTGCTTATCTCGAAGGCGAAAGATATCCGTTTGACGAGCTTAAAGCAACCGCAACGCTCGAAGATATCGAAAAGTCCGTCGAATATAAAATCAACGGCGGAAACGGCAAGATAAGGTCGGCTTATCGCGAAGGGGATTTCGGCACCTTCCTTTACGTCGTAAATCTCGACGAAAAAGAAGCCGAGGTCGAAATAAAACTTCAATCGGCTTATCCGTATGGTTACGATCTCGAAAAAATGCAGAAATATCCGCTTGTTTTAAAAGACGGCAAGGCATATATCAGGCTCGGGAAAGGCGGTTCGGCAATAATTTTCGAAAGCGACGAAAAATACGAGCCTGCAAAGTTCTACGACGGCAGATATATCGATCTTTCGGGCGAATGGACGCTTACCGAAACTCCGCTCAACAGCCTTACGATAGATAAAGCCCGCCTTTCGTTCGACGGCGTAACTTATGGCAAAAAGGCTTACCTCCCCGCAATTTTCAACGGACTTATCGATAAAAAATACGTCGGAAGAATTTATCTCAAATATACCTTCGACGTTAAGAAGAAAACCGATAAAATGTTCCTCGAAAGCGAGAGAATGGATATAAAAAAGTGCGAGGTCAACGGCAAAGAGGTCAAGCTTATCGAAAAAGGAACGCTTGACAGAAGCTTTTTAACCGCAGACGTTGCGGACAACGTTAAAATCGGGGAAAACGAAATAGTGTTTACGATCGATTTCTATGAAAGCGAACATGTCTATTTCGTGCTTTCGGACGTAACGCCCGAAAAGGAATCGCTTAAAAACTGCCTCTCTTACGATACAGAACTTGAAAGTATCTATATCAGAGGTAATTTCAGAGTGTATGACGACGAACTGAAAACCGAAGACGACATGATTATGCTTTCCGACGGAAATTACTATATTACGGCGGCGGGCAAAACCGTCAACGCGGAAAATATTACAAAAGACGGTTATCTGTTCTTTATGGGCAGCATGAAACTTGAGAAAAAAGTCGTTATCGGTAAAAACAATTCCCGCATTAAGCTTACGGGCAGATTCACCGCCGCGGACGTATATGTAGACGGCAAGTTTGTAAAAACCGCGCTTTTTGAAAACGAAGTTGATTTAAGCGGGTTTGCGGACGGCAAAGAGCATATTCTTTCTCTCACGCTTTATAGCAGTAACCGTAATATTTACGGTCCTCACCATTTCAAAGAGTATGAACCGTTAAGCGTTTCTCCCTGGACGTTCGATCTTACGGGGGCGTGGAAGAGCGGCTATGAAAGCGATTATTACAGAGAAAATTATTCGTTCGTAAAATTCTCGCTCGTCTGACATTTAATTAAAACTGGGCAATCTGAAATTGCCCGTTAAAGAAAACGGAGTAATATGAAAAAAACAAAAATTGTATGTACGTTAGGTCCTTCGAGTTGCACGAAGGAGGTTATTTCCGCAATGTACGACGCGGGAATGAACGTCGCAAGGCTCAACTTTTCGCACGGAACGCATGAGGAACATGCGGCGAAAATTAAAATCATCAAAGAACTCAGAGAAGAACGCGGAATTCCCCTTCCCATTCTTCTCGATACGAAAGGTCCCGAATTCAGAACGGGCAGATACGAAAACGGTAAAATAACCCTTAAAGAGGGCGACGAGTTCACGTTTACCACCGAGAATATTCTCGGCAACGAAAAGCGCGTTTCGGTAAATTATCCTTATCTGTGCGAAGTTCTGAAAAAAGGCGACAAAATCCTTTTAAACAACGGACTAATGGAATTCGAGGTTACGGAGGTAACCGATAATGACGTAAAAACCATCGTAAAAATCGGCGGCGAAACGCGCGACCATAAGAGCATGTTTTTCCCGAATAAGGATCTGAAGCTTGACTTTTTGTCCGAACAGGATAAAAGCGACCTGCTTTTCGGGATAGAACAGGGCATAGATTTCATCGCTTTGTCTTTTGTTTCCGAAAAGAAAAATATAGACGACGTCCGCGAATTTTTAAAAGCCAACGGCGGAGAGGATATCGACCTTATCGCCAAAATAGAAAACACCTCGGGCGTTAAAAATCTCGAGAGCATCGTTAAAGCGTCGGACGGGGTTATGGTTGCAAGGGGAGATCTCGGCGTAGAGCTTCCTTACGAAACCATTCCCAACGTACAAAAGCGCATGATCGACGTTTGCAGAATTTTGGGTAAACGTTGCATAACGGCAACCGAAATGCTCGAATCGATGATTCATTCGCCGAGACCGACCCGTGCGGAAATTTCCGACGTCGCGAACGCCGTTTACGACGGAACGAGCGCGGTTATGCTTTCGGGCGAAACGGCGGCGGGCGAATATCCCGTCGAAGCGGTTAAGGCTATGGCGAAAATAGTCGAGCAGGCAGAACAACATTCCGAATATCTTCAGATTATTCCCGAAGATCAGTTCGTGATATCTTCGCCTGTTCAGGCGCTTTCGCATTCCGCATGCACGCTTGCGCACGATCTCGACGCAAAAGCCGTCGTCGTCTGCACGCACACGGGCTTAACGGCTCGCATGGTTTCGCGTTTCCGCCCCGCAATCCCCATTATCGGGCTTACCACAAGCGATAAAGCCTTCCGTAAACTCGCTCTTTCATGGGGCGTGGTTCCGATGATGATAGAACGTTTCGAATCCGTAGACGTACTTTTCTACTTTGCAAAGCAGGCGGCAAAAAAGAGCGGTTTTGTCAAAAAAGGCGAAAAGGTCGTTTTGACGGGCGGCACGCCGACGGGCAAAGGCGGCAACTCCAGCCTTATAAGCATAGACGTGCTTTAACGCCTTGATTGAATAACAAAAACCCTTGTATAAGTCGATTAACGCGGCTTTTACAAGGGTTTTAATTTTAAAAAAAACTACAGGCGGCAACCGTTTACGGTTATCCGAGCATGTTTATGAGAAGGTCGGGGACGATCTTTTTTTCTTTGTAAAGCCCGAGCCTCGAAGCAAAATTGGCTTCGATCGATTCCATTTTGGTTACGGGAAGCTTGTAGTTGGAAAGGTCAATGGCTTTGTTCGATAAAATGTTGATGGCGGCTTCCGCGTTTCCGTAACCGTTGGTAACGCAAATGTTGGTGAGCTGTTTTCCCATCGCCGTTCCGAACGGAATTTTAAGGTTGGGAGCGGAGTAGCCTACAAGAGCGACGGTAGCGGACGGCGCGGCGATTTTGTAAGCGAGTTCGGTTGAAATTCCCGAACGCGATAAGTAAATAACCTTTCCCGCCATTCTTCCGCCCGTAAGCGCGCCCACTTCTTTGTCTACTTTCTGGGTGGTTTTCACCGTGTAATATATTCCCGACTTTTTGGCTAATAAAAGCTCGTTTTCGTCGTTGCCGATTAAAATCGGAACGCCCTGATAGTAAATTATCATCTGCGCTATTATGGAGCCTAACACGGACGAACCGAAAATCGCGACGTGTTCGCCTTTTTCTATCGACAAACTGTCGATTGCGGAAATCGCGAGCATGATTCTGTCGATGTAAACGGCGTCGTCATCCTTAACCGTCGGCGGGAGAGAGTAAACGTCGTTGAAATCCAGCACGGCAAAGTCTTTTAAAAAACCGTCGGTATTTTTCCCCGCAACTTTAAAATCGTAACATTTGTTTTCCTTTCCCGTCGTGCAATGGTAACATTTGCCGCATGCTTTCACGGGCGATAAGAAAACTCTTGCACCTTTATCGAGATAAGGGGAGGGTTGCCCGAGTTCCGTGATCTGACCTACCGCGGCGCGCCCGGGGATAATCGGCAGTTTAACGGTTTTGTCCTCGCCCGCAAAAACGGCGATGTCTTCTTCCGTAATCAGTGTGCGCGTAATTTTAACTTTAACGCTGTCCACGCCGCTTAAACTTTCAAGTTTATTTATCTCGCCGATGTTGCCCGGCTCGGTTATTTGCCAACCTCTCATTGATATCACCTATGTAATTTACGGTTTAAAAACGCCGTAAATTCCCTTTTACATCATTATATAGTATACCGCATTGTTGTGCAAGTAAAAAAGTACTAAATTATTTAATAAAATTTAGTCATATTTTGTTTAAACGTTTGACATCGCCCGAAAAATAGGCTATAATAGTAAAGCATTAAGA
>JAJWOJ010000150.1 GCA_021635425.1 Clostridiales bacterium
TGATAGACGAATACCAGACGACGTAACGACCGAATGTGTTCAATGCGGACTTTTGGACGAGATTGTCACAATAAAAACAGACAATGAAAAAGCCGAACGAGTTTATAAATGTCTTAAAAATTGCAAGACAAAATATCTTGTGTCCGATTTCAATCTTACGTTCAGAAGCGGCGAAAAAAAAAGATTTAAAGTCCTTTTCGATTATCTGAACGTTGCGATATCAAACAAAAACATCGATGTATCAAAGGCATTTGCTCTACCCGAAATTCAAGCTTTTACGGATTTAAAAAATCGTATTTACACCGAGACGCATCGTTTTAAAGGTTTTTTACGATTTATGGAAACCGAAAAAGGGTTTTATTATGCTTGTTATGAACCGGATAACGATATAACCGAGCTTCTCGTTCCCCATTTTACGGCGCGTCTTCAATCTCCGTTTATCATACACGATATAAAGCGGAACATTCTCGCGTTATGCGACGGAAAGCGATATAAAATATTAAACGGCGGAGATAACGGCGTGACCGTGTTCATGTCCGAATCGGAAGAAATTTTTCTTGACCTTTGGCAACAATATTACAAAAGCATAAATATCGAAGAGCGAAAAAATCTTCGTCAGATGAGGAATTACATGCCCGAAAGATATTGGAAAAACTTATCGGAAAAGCAAGAAAAAACCGAGGATTTTTAAAACTTTTACGTTTTATGAATCCTCGGCTGTTTTTATAAGTCGAAAGAAATAATTATCTGATTTTCACATTTACCGTGAGGCTGAACAATGCCGATATTTTCCTTTTCGGTTATATCTTCCACCGCTCCGTCTTTTGACGGCAAGTTTGCCCACGGCTCAATGCAGACATACGGCGCGTCGGTTTTCGGAGCGTGCCAGAAGCCGACAAACGGCATGTCGGGAAACTCTACGGTAATCCCTCCCGATTCTCCTTTCCTCTTTAAAGTGACGCTTCTTGCGCAGTCTTTTAAAACTATCGCGTCGTTGTCGAACAAATCATGAGCCAAACCGAAAGAGTTGTCGCTTTGCAATTCAAAGTTTTCCGTTTTATCGGAAATCAGATAATTTTCGGTAAACAAAACTTTTTTCGGCGTACACGGGGCATTGAAAACAATTTCGTAATCCTCGAATTTTCCTCCTTCAAACGGAACGTTAAATCCGGGATGAGCCCCTAAGCCAAAATACATTTCCTCTTCGCCGACATTTTCCGCGATATAATCTATTTTCAACGACTTTCCGCAAAGCGAAAATTTCACTTTAAAAATAAACTCGAACGGATAACACTTAAACGTCTCATCGTCCGCAGAAATAACGAACGTCATTGCGCACGACGATTTATCGCAAAGATAAAACTTTTTCGTTCTTGCAAAGCCGTGCCTTGAAAGCTCGTAAATTTTATCTTTAAAACGATATTTCCCGTCAAACAACCTTCCGACGACGGGGAAAAGATTGTAAGCGCGTCCTTTCCAATATTTCTCGTCTCCCTGCCACAAAACTTCGACAGTCGTTTCTTTGAAAAATATCGATTTAAGCTGCGCGCCAGTGTCTTCGACTTCGACTTTTAAAAATTCGTTTTCAATCGCGTAAATCATTTCACTCCTCATCGCTTACATATTGCGAAAAATATTTATTCGAGAGTAAAAACGAATTTACTTCTTCGTTATTAAGCGCGATGAGCGCGTCTAAAAGCAAAGCCGTATCCGACGACATCGAAACAGTCGACTCTCCGTCCGCAAATCTGTCCGCTAATTTTTGAATTCCGTTGTACATGGCGACGAGTTTGTCGTTATCGCTATCCGCACCGTCCAACGCGTCGAAAAGATCGAGAAGCGCGTTAAAAGCCTTAACGTTATCTTTTGTCATGAACCACATTCTGAAAAGAACATATCCCGCAATTATAAACGGAAAACCGATAAGCGAGTACGCGTTATCCGCGATAAAGAACAATACGATCGAGGTCGCCGCACCGACCGCAAACAAAATCGGATACAAAATAAGAAATAATTTTTGTCTCTTTTCTTTTATATCGAAGTTCGGAATAAGGTTTTTAAGGCTGTTTTCAACTTTTTTCTTCTTTAATTCCGCTTCCTCTTTGTGATATTCGTTAAGTTCGCCGTCGGTTAACTGTCTTTTTAAATAATAAGGACGATAAGTTTGTTTTATTTCCTTTTTACCGTCGGAATCGGCGAGCGCGATTGCTTTATTGATAAACTCCTTGTGCGACTCGTCCCGAAGGTCGGTGTAATTTTTAGTTTTTACGGCAACCATCGCCATAAAAACCTTATAATCCGAATCGGTGAGTTCTAAGGCTTCGTTAACCTTTTTTTCGGCGTTTTCGTAATCGCCCTGCGAGATATATCCGTAAGCCTCGTCGAGAATAAGCATTTCTTTGTGATAGTCCTCGCCGTGAGCTTCTTTAAACTCCTCTTTTGTGGCGTGGATAGTCGAAAAATACTTTTTAGCCTGTACGGCGGAACATTTTTCACCGCACTTGGGGCAAATTGACTCGCTCTGAGCGCTCTCGATATAAAACTCTTCTCCGCAATGCGGACATCTTGCATTAAATTCGTTTTCCATTCCTGTTATATTATTCCCATTCGATAGTTGCCGGCGGCTTGGACGTGATATCGTAAACAATACGATTTATATCCTGAACCTCGTTAACTATCCTTGTAGATATTTTTTCGAGAACGTCATAGGGGATTCTTGCCCAGTCTGCGGTCATTCCGTCAACGCTCGTAACCGCACGAAGGGCGAGCGTGTAAGAATACGTTCTGCTATCGCCCATAACGCCTACGGAACGACAATTGGTTAAAACGGCAAAATACTGCCATATTTCCTTGTTTAAGCCCGCTTTCGCTATCTCTTCTCTGTAAATATAATCTGCGTCCTGTAAAATTTTAATTTTTTCACGCGTTATATCGCCTATGATTCTTATCGCAAGCCCCGGTCCCGGGAACGGCTGACGCATTACGATGTCCTCGGGAAGACCGAGTTCGAAACCGACCTTTCTCACTTCGTCTTTAAATAAATCGCGAAGCGGTTCGATAATTTCCTTAAAATCGACCACGTCCGGAAGCCCGCCGACGTTATGGTGAGATTTAATTACCGCACTCTTGCCTTTTCCGCTTTCGATAACGTCGGGATAAATCGTTCCCTGAACGAGATAATCGACCTTGCCGATCTTCTTCGCCTCGTCCTCGAAAACCTTAATAAACTCCCCGCCGATTATCTTACGTTTTGTTTCCGGATCGGAAACTCCGGCAAGTTTATCCAAAAATCTGTCCGCAGAATCGGATTTTATGAGGTTCATTCCCCTTTCTGTTTTGAAAACTCTGTAAACGTCGTCGGCTTCGTTTTTGCGAAGAAGACCGTGATCGACGAAAATACAAGTAAGATTGTCGCCGACGGCTCTGTGAACAAGCGTAGCCGCAACAGCGCTGTCCACGCCGCCGCTCATCGCGCAAAGAACCTTTTTATTTCCGACTTTTTCTTTGATTTTCGCAACCTGCTCGGCAACGAAATTAGCCATCGTCCAGTCTCCCGAAACTTTGCAGACGTTATAAAGAAAGTTACGTAAAATCGTCGTGCCTTGCTTTGTATGCATAACTTCGGGGTGGAATTGCACTCCGTAAAATCTGCGGTTTGCATCCTCCATTGCCGCGACGGGGCATGTGTCGGTTTTTCCGACGATTTTAAACCCTTCGGGAGCAACGGATACGTAATCGGTATGGCTCATCCAGCAAACGTTTTTCTTATCGACGTTTTCAAAGATTTTACTGTCGAAATATTCGATATCGCTTTTGCCGTATTCTCTCGTAGTCGCGCTTTCGACCTTACCGCCGAGCGTATACGCCATGAGTTGCGCGCCGTAACATATTCCGAGGACGGGTATGCCGAGATTGAATATTTCGGGATCGACGTGCGGCGAATTTTCATCGTAAACGCTGTTGGGTCCGCCTGTGAATATTATTCCCATCGGATTGTATTTTTTAATTTCTTCGATTGACATATCGCAAGGCTTCAGATCGCAGTAAACGCTCTGCTCTCTGACCCTTCTTGCGATAAGCTGGTTATACTGACCGCCAAAGTCAAGCACCAAAACTCTTTCGTGTTGCATATTTATCCTCTCTTTGAATTATTTTAAATCGTATTTTTCTTTCAGCGAAGAGACGAGATTAGATAGTTTCGCTCTTCCGCTCGTAATATTGTTTTTATATGCGCCGTTATCGTAATAATCGATAAATTCGGTTGCAAGCTCTTTATCGTTTCCCGAGGAACAAACCATAGCTACGAAATATACGGATTTGTCTTCGCCGTAAGATTCGGAAGTTCTGAAAGCGATATTCACGCATTCGGCTTTATTTCCGATTTTATAAAATCCCTCGACCGTTCTCGTCGAATAATAATCGTAAATATCGCGCTCGCCCTCTTTCTTCGAAGCGTCCGACAACAGTTTAAGTTTAACGCTCTGACCAACGGTAAGAATTTTTCCGTATTCGGCAACGCGCTCTTCGTCTTCGGCGTAAATCGCCATATCGACAAGCTCTTTAAGGTCGTCAAAAGCATTGCCTTTTGACAAATATTGTTTTTCGTACATTTCCACGGCATTGTTTTTCATTCCGAGATTTTTGTACATATCCCCTATAGTACCTGGCGAAACGATATATATCGCGAAGTAAATTATGAAAACGGAACACAGCAACAATAAAGCCGTGATAACCGCCGTTTTGATTATTGTTTTTTTCATAGGTTAAAATATCCCCGATCCGTAAAACGGTTCTGCATTTATTTTACCACACCGAAAAAGAAAAATCAACTTTATATCATTACGTAACAATCGAGTTCATAAAATAATCACGGGGAGATTTGATTTTTATGAAAAAAATATTGCTCGTTTTATCGGCTTTATCCGTCATTTTCGTTACAGGTTGCGCACGACGGGACAAATCCGCGGATTTTATAAGCCTGTTGAGATATGATATTCTGTACTCGGAATCCGAAAAATACGAAATTTACGCTTTTAAAGAATTGAGAGAAACGCCTTTGTCGGACGACGGCGAAAAAGGCGAAATGCAAAATCTTCTGACGTTTAAAATCGTTTTCAAAACCGACGCCGTACTCCGTTCAAGCCCCGTTATTACATTTTCGTTAAACGGAATCTCTTACAGAAAGGAATTCGAGTACAAGCCGCTGTCAAACTTCGTAATATGTTCTTTTTTCGTTCCACGGCAACCCGATAAGAAACTTGAAACGGAAATATGCTTCGACGGAGACACAAAGCACTACACTCTTTTGTCGGTTATAAATAAAAAAACTCTTTCGCACAAAGAAATACTCTGCGCCCTGAAAAAAGCGGGAGACGAAGACGCCGACGTTTTTTTTAACGGAAAAACAAACTACGAAATCAGAATAAGACTTATTTCGTCCGACGAATATATCTGCTATTACGTAGGTTTGCTCGATAAGACAAAGAGCGTTGATTTTCTGTTAGACGGCGAAACAGGAGAGATTCTCGCAAAGAAAAAATAGAATGTTTGTCGAAAAATGAATTTTTTAAATTTTTCTGCGCACAATAATAACGAAGGAGGAAAAAATGGAGTTTGACAAAACACAAACCTTCAGAAATTTAGCCAGAAGC
>JAJWOJ010000151.1 GCA_021635425.1 Clostridiales bacterium
GTCATATAATGGTTTATTCCGTTTTGCTTTTAAATCGAAACCGCAGGAAGTGTTCACACTCGGCGGACGTTATCATAAGTTTTCGGTTAAATTGGGGGAAATGCCGTCGCCGCGACTTATTGTTTTAAATCGCCAAAACGGCAAAGAGGGGCTTCCCGGGTCTTAAAATAAGATTTACAACCGCTAAAACTAACGTCATTTTCTTATTACGCAGGAATCGGGTAGATATGAAATATATGGCGAGGGGTTTCTTTTGTAACTTACGTCGTAAAAGGTTTTATATTTCGGGTAAGTTATCACGAGTTTTTCCTTGGCTCTTGTAAGCGCGACGTAAAACACCCTTTTTTCTTCCTCCTCGTTGTGGTTTAAAACCGCGCCGTAAGAGGGGAATTCGTTTTCTCCCGCACCCGCTAAAATAACCTCTTTAAACTCGCATCCCTTGGATTGATGAACGGTGATGAGAGGTATTTTATTAAACTTTTCGCAAAGCACGTCCATCTGGCTTCCGGAAAGCGATACGTCCTGCAAAAACGTCGTTAACGAACTTATAGGCTCGCTTTTTTGAATATAACCCTTCATGGTACGGTATAAATCGTTGATCGATTCCTTGTCTTTAGGAGAGGATAAATTCTTTGCTCCGATCGTTTCCGATATCGATTTGAAAACTGGCAGAAGTTCGCCCGAAAGGAGCAGATTTTTCATTTGTCCGAGTTTTTTATAAGTGTCTTCGAAAATTACCGAATACCTTTTCGTTACGTTTTTTCGCGCGTCGGATGTCGGAATTAAATATGACGTTAAAAATACTTTCAGCACTTTTTCGGTTGCCGTTACGTCCGAAAACGCGTCGTGCGCCCGTTCGTTGACAATTCCGAACGCTTCGCAAAGGGTCGCGAGTTTATAATCGCTTGTCTGCGGCTTCAGAACGGAGGCTATTTTCAAGGTGTCGTAAAAATAGCCGAAATTATCGGGAATATCGTACTCTTTAAGTTCTCTTTTCAAAACGATGTCGTCAAAAGAGGAGCTGTTATGCCCCGTAAGCACGCAACCGTTTGCGAATTTACAGAAATCCGCAAGAACTTTATCGGCTTGTTCGCCGCCGTGCGACTTGATATAATCGAGTCCGTAACCGTGTACGGCAAGCGCCGCGCTTTTTATTTCCGCTCTTGGAATAATAAACCTGTCGAAAGTTTCCTTAACGCCGTTTTTGCCTGTTTTAACGGCGGAAATCTGAATCGCTTCGTCATTCGTCGTGTCAAGTCCCGTTGTTTCGAGGTCATAAACGACGATTTTATTCTGCGAGTAAGCGTTTATGAGCGGGGCGTAATAATCGCCGAAAAGATAGGTTGCTTCGTCGATGAATTGTCCGACGGAAATTCCCACGGCGGAATAATCGGCAATGGCGGCTATCATAGGCGGAGTAACACCCTCGATGCTTTTGCTTGCAAGCCTTAAAAGCGAAGCCTCGTCGTCGGGATTTAAAATAAGCCTGAAAAAAGCGAGATAATCTTTGACGAGCGGTTTTTTGTAAAATTGGAAATGCGTGTCCGCGGTGAAGAAATAAAGCTTTTTATCGTCGGGCATCCCGTCGTTTATGTCTTCGAGCCTTTGATATAGTTCGGCGATGTATCTGTTAGAGCGCGCCATAACGCAAATATCTTTGGCTTCGCCCTTAAAATTTAAAATTCTGTCGAAAATTTCCTTTGCCTCGCCTTCCGCTCCGTCCGTGCCGCAAATTTCAATTTTTTCGTCGTCTTTCGCGGATAAAACGTCATTTTCGTCAAGCGGAATTCCCGCATCGAAAGCGGCGTTTAAATAAGCTGACGTCGCATAGGAAAGAAGAGGGGAAGAACGTCTGTTTTTATCAAGCCGAATCGTAATCGCGCCGAACTCCTCTTTGAAGTTTTTGATTATTTCAAACGGCTTCGAGCCTCTCCAACCGTAAATCGTCTGATATTCGTCTCCGCAAAGCATAACGACGGAGCCTCGGAAAAAGGCTTTCATAACGTCGTATTCATAAACGCTCGTATCTTGCATTTCATCAACGATAATCAACTTATAGGCGGGTTTTTGATAGTTGATGTCCGAAATTATTTCCCTTGCGGAGAAGATTAAATCGTCAAAATCGCAAAGCGAAGACGAGTCTAAGGCGAAGCGGTATTTCTCCATAAACTCCGAGCCTTTTCTGTCGATTAAGGAAATAAGATTTTCGTCCGTATATTTTGCCGAACCTTGTTTCACGGCGAAACATTCGCGGAAATCGGGGTTTTTAGCAATAAGCGAGTTTATCGCCGCTTTATATCCCGCGGGCGAAAAATAGTTAACGTTCGTTTCGGCTCTGCGGTGTTTTATCATCGAAACGGCTTTGACGAGATTTTTTGCGGAAACGGGAACGGAACCGTCCGCCGTTTTATATTCGCCCGAAGCTATATAGTCCGAAAGGATAGCTTTTATTATCTCGCCTTCGTCAACTTCGTCGGCAATCTGTCTGTCCGAAAATCTGCCCGTTTTCCGCCCGTATTCACGCATGAGCCGATAACAAAATCCATGAATTGTAAACACCTCGGGGTGGAAATCTCCGCAGTATTTCATTATGTCCTCGCGGAGTTCTTCGGCGGCTTTAACCGTGAAGGTGAGGCATAAAATCTCTTCGGCTTTTATCCCCAGGCTTTCCGCTTTCACGATTTTTTGCGCCACGGTAAAAGTTTTCCCCGTCCCCGCGCGCGCTAAAAGCAGGATGTTTTTATTGAATTCGTTAACGGCTTTCGCCTGCATTTCGGATAACATAATTACATTTTAACATTTAACGAAATTTTTTTCAACCGATTAAGCCGAATTTCCGTTTTTAAATAAATTTAGTATTTTTCATTCTTAAAAACCGTATAAAAACGGCATTTCTACCGTGGGTAGAGTGCCTTGGCGTTATTTCTACCGCTCAAACCCCAATCGTATATAAAAAAACGGCAACAATAGACAACAAAAACGCAATTCCGGTGGTATCATAATGATGTACAAAGCGGAAGCCGAGCTTTCCGCCGCTTATCGACTACACGAATATTCACATATAAAATACAAAAAGGAGTGCGATTATGGAAAATTATATTTTGGGTTGCGGATCGACCGTCGATCTCAACGAGAAACATTTAAAAGAAAGAAACATAGAAGTTTTGTCTTTTCATTTCAGGCTTGGTGATAAGGACTATGACGACGATTTCGGCAAAAGCCTTGCATATAAAGATTTGTATGCGGCGATGAATAAAGGCGTGCCTGTCAAAACGAGTCAGACGACGGCGGGCGAATACGAGGACGCTTTCACGCCCTATCTCGAGAAAGGGTTTGATATCGTTCACGTAACGTTGTCTTCTGGGATATCGGGTTCTTACGAATCCTGCCTTATAGCGAAGAAAAATCTTGAAGAGAAATTTCCCGAAAGAAAGGTTTACGTCGTCGATTCGCTTTGCGCGTCGTCGGGTTACGGAATGCTTATGGATCTTGCCGCGGATTATCGCGACGAAGGTCATTCGGCTGCCGAGCTTAAAGATTATCTCGACGGAATAAAACTTCATCTTCATCATTTGTTTTATTCTATGGACCTCACGGCTTACGTCCGCGGCGGAAGAATATCCGCGGCGGCAGGCGTTATCGGTTCGCTTTTAAGGATTTGCCCTCTTATGTACGTCAATCCGGAAGGTAAGCTTATAATCAAAAAGAAGCTTATCGGCAAAAAGAGAGCGGTTGCCGAACTTATTTCCGAAATGCTTAAAAATGCCGAAAACGGCGAAAATTACGACGGACCTTGTTATCTGTGCAATTCCGAATGTATCGAAGACGCGAATTACACCGTTTCGGAAATCGAAAAGAATTTTCCCGCGCTTAAAGGGAAATGCAAAATTTACGATATCGGCGCGACGATCGGTTGCCACACGGGAACGGGTACGGTAGCGGTATTCTTTTTAGGTAAGGAGAGAGTGTAATGAATAATTTTGTTTTAACGTGCGGATCAACCGCCGACCTCGGCGTTGAATATGCAAAAGAGCGCGACATCGCGGTGTTACCGTTTAAATTTATGCTCGGAGATATCGATCATCTCGATGACGGCAAAGAAATTTCCAATACAAAGGTTTATGAAATTCTTTCAAAAGGAGTTGTCGGTAAAACAAGTCAGGTAACTTCTTCGGAATACGAGGAATTTTTCACGCCGTATCTCGAAAAGGGGCTGGACGTTATCCACGTAACGCTGTCTTCAGGGCTTTCGGGGACTTACGAATCGTGTCTTACGGCAAAGAAAAATCTCGAAGAAAAATTCCCCGAAAGGAAGGTTTACGTTATCGATTCGCTCAGCGGTTCGATGGGACAGGGTATGATCGTAACAACCGCTGCCGATCTGCGGGATCAAGGGCTTTCGGCTGAGGAAATCGTAACGAAAGTGGAAGAGGAGAAGCTTTATTTCAACGCGTTGTATTTCGCTCCCGATTTATCCACGTTCATTCGCGGCGGCAGGCTTTCCGCGGCGGCGGGATTTGTGGGGACGATTTTAAAAATAGTTCCTCTTTTAACTGTCGACGCGGCGGGTAAACTCGTCGTAAAGAAAAAACTTATCGGCAAGCGCAGAGCCACTGCGGAACTTGTTTCCGAAATGGTTAAAACCGCGGACGGCGGAAAAAATTACTCGGGCGAATGCGTCGTTTGCCATGCGAACGCTTTGGAGGACGCGAAAATTACCGTTTCCGAAATCGAAAAAGAGATGCCTGCCTTAGCGGGGAAAATAAAAATTTCCGAAATCGGCGCAACTATGGGTTGCCATTGCGGTCCCGGCACGATCGCCGTTTTCTATATCGGCGAAAAACGTATATAATAATTCAATAACTTAATAAATTTGTATAACTCGGCAAAGGTAAAATCAAATAACGGATAGCCTCCGTTGAATTTACCTTTGTCGTTTTTTTTCGTTTGCGAAATCCGTCTGAACAATCGTATTTTGTTGCCGATTTTTGACCGATACGGTTTTTATAAAATGCGAATGAAAGTACAAATAAAATATTTTTCCAAAACATGGCATAAACGCTTGACGGGAAAATATGCGCTCTGCATTTTGTCTATCTCTATATATAATCGCGGTTTTCGGATAAACGAGCAATCCACACAAACATACGTTTTTGTGGATAAATGTGGATAACTTTCGGCAAAACAGGGGAGTTATCCACAATTCAGAAAAAGTTATCAACATAAATCACATAAACAGTGTTTTCCCGAGCAAAAATGCCTATGTGAAAATTTATATTAAATTTCGCATTTTTCGGCTTGCTTACGGACGGTATTTTCAGAATTTTTTCGGTTGACCGAAGCGACACGGTTTTCGATATTTTTTTTATATGGCGGCTTTGTCCTGTTCCGAGGGAACGGACGACGGCGAACCCGAAAATAAAGCGCGGAAGTATCGGCTGTTCCGTCGGGGTTGTGTTTTTTGCAGCAATAGATTTGAATAAGTTGTAGCCAATTAAAACCCTAGTAGAATTCGCCTTGAAGCCGTCTTTTTTATGCTTTACGGCAAATTCGCCCTCGACGTATTTGTATACGACTTCGGTT
>JAJWOJ010000152.1:0-1017 GCA_021635425.1 Clostridiales bacterium
GTATCGCCTTTGATTTTAAGTATTGATTTTAAGTTTTTATTCCGCTTTGACGGACACCTTGATTTTCGTCGATACGTCGGGAAGGAATTTAACTTCCACAACGTAATTTCCAGGGGTTTTGATCGGTTCTTTTAAGATAATTTTCTTTTTATCTACGTCATAACCGGCTTCAACGAGTTTGTCGGCTATTTCCTTTGAGGTAACGCTGCCGAAAATCTTTCCGTTTTCGCCGCATTTAACCGTGCATTTTATTTCCGCGTTTTTCATTTTCGCGGCAAGTTCCTTCCATTTTTTGATTTCTTCCGCTTTATGGAATTCCTGAGCTTTCAGTTTATTCTGAACGGCGTTTATCTCCGTACTCGTCGCTTCGATGGCTAATTTTTTCTTAAAGAGGCAATTTCTCGCGTAACCGTCGCTGACTTCGATAACGTCGTTTTTTTTGCCTGTTCCTTTCACGTCTGCAAGTAATATAACTTTCATACAAAAAGCCTCCCTTTGTTTTCTATAATTGTAACACGTATTGCCGTAAAAATCAACCTAATTGGCGTAAATTTACAATAATCGGCATTTTTTCACGATTTACGAAAGTAAATCTCTGATAACTTCGCCCGCAATTATCAATCCGACAACGCCGGGGACGAACGCGCAACTTGCCAGCGGTTGTCTTTTTGAGCCTTTTTCGCTTTCGGGTATGAAACGCGGGGTTATCGGCGGTTCTTCTGAATAAACGACTTTAAGTTTTTTAACTCCGCGAGCTTTGAGTTCGTGTCGCATTACTTTTGCAAGGCGGCACACCGAAGTTTCGTAAATATCGGCGATTTTGAACATTTCGGGATGGAGTTTGTTTCCCGCACCCATCGAACTTATTATTTTTACGTCGTTTTTGTAACAGATTTCCGCAAGTGCGATTTTTCCCGTAACTGTGTCGATTGCGTCGATTACGTAATCGTAAGACTTAAAATCAAAATTATCCGCCGTTTCGGGTAGAAAAAATTCGTTTTTCGCGATGATGTTAAC
>JAJWOJ010000152.1:1027-5572 GCA_021635425.1 Clostridiales bacterium
GTTTATTTCTTTCGCGCGTTCGGCGATAACTTCCGTTTTAAGCTTTCCGACGGTTTTCTCGGTTGCGATAATTTGTCTGTTTATGTTTGAAACGCTCACGCGGTCGTTATCGACAACCTCGAGTGTGCCTACGCCCGAGCGTGCCAGAGCTTCGACGGCATACCCGCCCACGCCGCCGCATCCGAAAACGGCAACTTTTTTGTTTTTCAGTTTATCCGACGAGCCTTCGCCGAAGAGCATATCCGTTCTTATAAATTTTTCGTTCATATCATGTTTTGGTTTTTTCTATTATTTTTTTTGAGATTATAGCGCAGATCACAGCCGCCGATATTGCCGCGATGAGTACGATCGGGAATATCTTATGCGTGAAAACAGACGAGAGCAGACCGTAAGTAAACGGTATCGCCATAACTCCGCTGCTAGAAGCCGCATATTGAAGCCCCATTATTCTTTGCGATTTTTCGTATCCGAAGTTCGACGGAGTAAGGTGCGTAAGGTTAGGGAATACGGGACCTACCCCGAACCCGAGCAAAAACGCCGTTACGACATAAAAAATATTGTTGTTATACGGGATAAACAGCGTCAAAGCGGCGAAAATTTGAATGCAGTATGCAATCGCGATAACGTTTTTTGCCTTTAACTTATCGGAGACAACTCCCGAAATAAGCCTTCCCGAGGTTAAACCGACGTAATACGTCGTGAGGATTTTCGCGGCGGTTTCTTTGAGCGTTTCTTTTTGCGTAACAAGGAAAGTCGTCATCCAGCTTCCGAAGAGAAATTCCGTTGCGCACGAAAAGAAAAACGTGAGAAGAATAGGGGAAAGCCCTTTGGTTTTCAGTAGTTCGCCCGTTGAAATCTTTCGGCTTTCCGTAACTTTTTCAATGTCTTTTTTTTCTGCTTTTTTCCATAACGGAATCGAAAGGGCAATGATAATCGTTATCGCAAGCTGAATAAAGAAAACTATTCTGTAACCGACTCTCCAATTGTATTTTCCGATTGCAATTGCAATGAGATAGGGTGAAACGGCAACGCCCACTCCGTAAGAAGCGTGCAGAAAACTCATTACCCTTGCCGAGTAGTTTCTTGCAACGAAACCGTTAAGCCCCGAGTCGATCGCGCCCGCGCCGAACCCTAAAGGGATTCCGCAAAGCACCATGGCGATGAAATTATCCGAAATCGAAATCAGAAAAATAGCCACCGCCGTTAAAAGCGTAGAGATTGCGGAAACTATGCCTGTGCCGAATTTCTCGATAAGCTTTCCGCTTAAAAGACTTGCCGCAATCGTGCATAGCGACACGGGAATGGTCATGCAGAAGTTTAAAGACGATGAAATTCCAAGCTCCTGGTATATTGCCGGCCATGCGGAACCCACAAGCGAATCGGGGATTCCAAGCCCTACAAAAGCCGTAAAAATAACGGCGATTAAAATTGTTGTCATAATAAAAAATAGTTGTTAATCGACTTATAGCCTTATGTTTTATATTTATTCAACCGATTTGAGCGATTCCACCATCTGTACTTTGTTTGTTAAAAACGCAAAGAAGAGGTTTATCAGAAAACTTGTTCCGCATGTCAGCAAAACGGTAAAGACAAACGATGCGCCGTTTATGTGGTAGATGTAACATATCAGCGGAGTTTCGTTGATCGAAAGCACCGCATAGAGTAGCGGGTAACCCAAAGTCAAGCCGATAAGCGAACCTGCGAAGGTTAAAAGAATTATCTCGATAATAAAGGACGAAGCGACCTCGAATTTAGAAAAGCCTAAAACTTTCAGCGTCGCTATGTCTTTCGTTCTTTCTTTGAAGTTTAAAAGCGCGAGATTGTATAAAACCACCACGGCGAGAAGAATCGCAAATATTTTTACCGTCATCGTCATAACTTTTATCGACGAAACGGTTTCGTCCGCGCGCGCCCTCATTTCCTGCATAGACATCGCGGAGGAAATGCCGCTTAGTTTTGCGATATCGTGAGCCGTGTCGGTTGCCGCGTCTTCCGAAAGGGTTCGGACGTAAGCTCCCGTCGGCGGGAATAACGCTTGCGGAAATCTGTTTTCGGAAATAATTATGCCTTGCGTTATGCACAGTTCGATAACGTTTGTTACCGTACCGCTGTATTTAACGTCTTCGTATATAAACGTAACTTCGTCGCCTTCCGAAACCCCGATGTCTTTCGCGAGTTTAGACGAAACCAAAATTCCGTCGTCGTCATAGCCGAGATCGATGATTTCGGGCAAGGACGGCATAACGTAAACGTAGGACGAAAGAGTGTTTTTTCCCTGAACCATTACCGAATATTTGGCATATTCGTCAACCGCAGTAATTCTTTTATCCGATTGAAGATCGCCTGCGTGAGAAGAAAAATCGGAGTAAGATACGGTGATGTTATACGGGATATAGTTTTCCAATTCGAGGTCGAGTCCGTAATTTATCGTGTTTTCGATTCCGAAGCCGCAAAGAAGCAGAGCAGAACACCCCGCAACGCCTAAAATGACCATAAGAGATCTGCTTATTTTACGTTTCATGTTGCGGAACGCCATTCTTACCGAAAGGGGAATTTTATCAAAAACTTTAAGTCCCGCGAGCGGCGTTAAACGCATTTTAACGGAGTTGTCTCCGCGAAGGCTCAGCGCGGGGACTTTGTTTATCGAGTCGAGGCAGGCAAAAACGCTTGTAAGCAGCACGATAACGACCAGAATCGCAAGGCTTATGAGATATTCCCACCTGAAAAACGGCGTTTTGAATATCGGCAGTTGATAAAGAATTCCGTATTTAACGCCCATAACCTTCGGGATTATCGCGGGCCCCGATATAATTCCGATCGCCCCGCCTATCACGCCTAAGACGATAAAAATATCGGTATAATGGTTAAGAATTTCAAATTTTGTGTAGCCCAAAGCCTTTAAAATTCCTATATTTTTTTGTTCGCGGTTAATAAGTTGCGAAATCGAAGTTAAAATAATCAGCAGTGCGACGAGGTAAAAGATGACGGGGAAGATGTAGAGCAGTTGTTTTGCCTGCTTAACGTCCGCCTCAATCGTAATGTTTGTGGGAAGTTCGCTTCTCGTGAGTGCGTAAACATAGTCGTCGCGGCTTCCGAATTCATCCTTAAGAGCTTTAACGAAATCTGCCGCGTCTGCGCACTTGAAAAGATATTGGTTTTCGTATTCGGTTATTTTTTTGTCGATAACTTTTTCGAAGGCTTCGTCCGAATATCCGAATATGTTTTTAAAGTTTTCCAAAGATTTCGCAACGGCTTTTTTAAGCGCCGTTCTTCCGACGTACAAAAAAGACGGATTGTATATTGAATTTCCGAGAGATTCGGGGTGAACCATCGTGCCGGAGAGGGTAAGCTCTACCTCGCTTATGACGTCTATAT
This sequence comes from Clostridiales bacterium, assembly GCA_021635425.1. Lineage (GTDB taxonomy): Bacteria > Bacillota > Clostridia > Christensenellales > Borkfalkiaceae > UBA10281. The sequence continues at coordinate 4,403 of JAJWOJ010000152.1, forward strand.
CCGTTATAACCTTGAAAATTTCGCCTGTTTTATGATTTGAAGCAAAATTTTCGTCGGCAAAAACTTTCGCGTCGTCGATTTCCGAAGACGCGGAGTACGGGCGGTTTAAAACGTCCGAATTTTTAAACGTCGCGATATAAACGCTTTTTCCGTCAACTTTTGCCGATAAAAATATTCTCGTCTGGTAAACGTCGGTATGAGATTTAACGGCGGAGAGAGCTTCGTCGTCTCCCGATTTTAAGGTGAGCATACCGTCCGCCATGGAGGAAACGTCGTAAATATGATTCAATTTATCCTGAAAATCTCTGTAATTCGCCCATATCCCCGTAAAGAGAGTAACTGCAAGCGCGGCGATGAGAATAACCGAGAGATAACTTTTGAAATTGCTCCTTATTTCTCTCGCGACTTTGATTTTCAAAACGTCGGGAACGATTTTCTTTACCATTCTATCTCGTCAATCTCCTTCGGCGCAAGATTTTTCTCGTCGGAAATAATCATTCCGTCGCTCAGCCTTATAACTCTTTGGGCGATAAGCGCGATGTTTGCGTTGTGCGTAACGATGATAACGGTCTGATTGTTTTTAACGCAAAGTTCCTTGAGAAGAATAAGGATGTTTTTGCCCGTTTTGGAATCGAGCGCGCCTGTCGGCTCGTCGCAAAGAAGAATCGACGGGCGTTTTGCAATAGCGCGGGCTATAGAAACGCGTTGCTGTTCGCCGCCGCTTAAGCCCGACGGGAAGTTGTTTATGCGTTTTTCAAGCCCCACAAGCTTCAGAGCTTCAATCGCGTCGATAGGATTTTTTGCGCCGCGGAGCGAAAGTTCTACGTTTTCTTTTGCGGTGAGGTTCGGCATGAGGTTATAAAATTGAAACACGAATCCCACGTCGCGGCGACGAAATGCGGCAAGCTCTTTATCCGAAAGGGCGGTGACGTCCGTTTTGTCTACATAATATTTTCCGCTCGTGGCGTTATCCATGCCGCCTATAATGTTGAGCATCGTCGATTTTCCCGCGCCGCTCGAACCTAAAATGACGACGAATTCGCCTTTATCGACTGATAAATTTATCCCTTTAAGAGCGTAGATTTCTGCCTCTCCCGATCCGTATTTTTTGGTTATGTCCCGAAGCGATATAAAAGCCATGTAGTCCGCCTTTATCGGGGAGTTTTCCTT
>JAJWOJ010000153.1 GCA_021635425.1 Clostridiales bacterium
GCTTTTTTATTATTACCACTGCTTCATGCCAGATGAGCGGCGCGAGCGAACAAATAGCCGTTACGAGCCATTCGAATCCGCTTAAGTTCGCCGTGGTGAAAACCATTCTCGCCGCGGGAATTTCTATAACCGCAAGCTGTAAAATCACGCCGAACGCAAACGCTATGCCCATCATGTAGTTTCCGCTTTTGAAAACGGAAAGGGACGATTTGTTGGAACTGCGCATTCCGAACATGTGGAAAAGTTCGCCGAACGCAAGCGTCGTAAACGCCATAGTCTGCGCCTGATGAAGTATTTCGGGATCCGATATGTACAAATCTTTTATCGCGGACAATCCGTAAACCCCGTGAATCCATGCCGCCGAGAAATAAGCAAGAAGTACGGAAACGGTGAGAATAGCTCCTCTTACGAGCATAAGAGTCATTCCGCCGTGCGCGAAAACGCTTTCGTTGGGGTCGCGCGGCTTTTCGTCTAAGATGTCGGAAGGCGTTTTGTCCATTCCGAGCGCGATTGCGGGAAGACTGTCCGTTATGAGGTTTATCCAGAGAAGATGAATCGCGATAAGCGGCGCGGGAAGACCTATACATATAATAAGGAACATCGCAAGCACTTCGGCGATATTGCTCGAAATAAGGAACAGAATTGTCTTTTTGATGTTCGCGAAGATTCCTCTGCCCTCTTCGACTGCTTTTTCGATAGAAGCGAAGTTATCGTCGGTAAGCACCATGTCCGCCGCGCCTTTGGCAACGTCCGTACCCGTGATGCCCATGGCGATTCCGATATCCGCCGCCTTTAAGCTCGGCGCGTCGTTTACGCCGTCGCCCGTCATGGCGCAGATGTTGCCGTTGGCTTTGAACGCCTTGACTATACGAACTTTGTTTTCGGGCGAAACCCTCGCGAATACGCGAACAATTTCGCAAGCTTTTTTAAGTTCTTCATCCGTCATCGCGTCCACTTCCGCGCCCGTTCTGCACTGAGTTTTTTCGGTGCAGATTCCGAGATCTTTGGCAATCGCGAACGCAGTGTCTTTATGGTCGCCCGTAATCATTACGGTTACGATTCCCGCTCTTTTGAACTTTTCAACCGCGCCTTTTGCTTCGGGGCGGGCGGGGTCTACCATTGCGACGAGACCTATAAACGTCAATCCTTCCTCGTCGGGAGCTTCCGTTTCTTTCATCGCGAGCGCGAGAACTCTAAGAGCCTTATCGGAAAAATAAGAGTTTTTAGCGTATATTTCCGCAATATCGCCGTCCGTTATCGGGCGAATTGCGCCGTTTTCCATAATATTTGTAGTATGCTTCAGAATGGAATCGAGCGCGCCCTTGGTGAACCCGATTTTCTTGCCTTCGCGGGCATGAACGGTGGTCATCATCTTTCTGTCGCTGTCGAACGGAAGTTCGTCAACGCGCGGAGAAGCGGACTCGAGTTCGGATTTTTTCATCCCGAGTTCCATTGCGAAGTTTACGAGCGCGATTTCCGTCGGATCGCCGTAAACGCCCTCTTCGACGGTTGCGTTCGAGCAAAGGCACATCCCTTCGGCAAGCAGCTTAAGCTGCGGCATGTCGGCGGACGCGAAATCCTTTCTTTCGATTATTTTCCCGTCGGCATAAGCTTCGACGACAGTCATTTTGTTCTGCGTGAGCGTACCCGTTTTATCCGAGCAGACAACCGAAACCGCGCCGAGAGTTTCGACGGACGGCAATTTTCTTACTATGGTGTTTGCTTTAACCATTTTCTGCACGCCGATTGCAAGAACGATCGTAACGACGGCGGGAAGCCCCTCGGGGATAGCCGCAACGGCAAGCGAAATCGACGAAAGCACCGTTTCTATGTAAGCTTCGATTTCCCCGCCTCTGCCGTCGATGAAAATCCACACCAAATCGGCGATAAACACGGCTATAACGACCGCGAGCGTGATAAGCCCGAGCGATTTGGAAAGTTTTGCAAGGACTTTCTGAAGGGGGGTAAGCTCTTCTTCCGCTTCGTCGAGCGCGGATGCGATTTTACCGATTTCGGTATCCATACCCACCGCGCAGACAACGCCTAAGCCTCTGCCGTAAGTAACGGGGGTGGACATATAAACGCAGTTTACTCTGTCCGCAACGCCGACAGGCTCGGAAATTGTCACCGAAGCCGTTTTTTCGACCTGAGTCGATTCGCCCGTAAGGCTCGACTCGTTGGCTTTTAAGTTATACGACTCTAAAAGTCGTAAATCGGCGCAGACGGTGTCGCCCTCTTCCAGAACTACGATATCGCCGTAAACAAGGTCTTCGGACTTGATTTTGCGGCGTTTTCCGTCACGGATAACCGTCGCTTCGGGGCTTGAAAGCTTTTTGAGCGCGTCCAGAGACGATTGCGCTTTTATCTCCTGCACGGTGCCGAGTACCGCGTTGATGATTACGACGCAAAGGATAATGATAACGTCCGGCCAATCGCCTACGGTGAAGAAGTTGAACGCTTCGCCCGCGCGGATACATTTCACGGTGTCGTAAATAGAGATTCCCGCCGTAACAAAAATCGCGGCGAAAAGCACGAAAATCATCGCGTCGTTAAACTGCGCGAAAAAGATTTTATACCACTGGTCTTTCGGCTTTTCGGCAAGCTTGTTTTTACCGAATTTTTCGAGACGTTTCCCGGCTTCTTCTTCGCTAAGCCCGGTTTTCGGGTTTGTCCCGAGCCTGTCTACAACCTGCTCGCAGGACAAAGTTTCAAAGTTTTTCAGTTTTTCCATTTTATAATATTCCTTTGATAAATATTTCAAGACCTATAATTATAAGAATCGCCCCGCCGACAATCGTCGCTTTTCCCGCAAGTTTCGTTCCGAATTTTCTTCCGATGAAAAGCCCCGCAAAGCAGATTCCGAACGTAACTGCGGCAATCACCGCAGACGCAGCCAACGCGTGAGCCGCGTCGTATTCCGCAATGGTAAATCCGACGGAAAGCGCGTCGATAGAAGTTGCGATACCCTGTACGAACAATTGCCAAAGCGTAACTTCAGAGGCAGGCTCTTCGCTGTTGCGGTTTTTTATCCCCTCAACGAGCATTTTCCCGCCGATGAGAAGAAGAAGCGCCAAAGCTATGTAAGGTATAGCCCTTTCAAAAACCTTAAACCTCTCCGCCGCGAAATGAACGCACACCCAGCCAAGCATAGGCATCAGAAACTGAAACAGCGCGAACGTCAAGGGGATAAGCACATGCTTTCCGCGCTTCATCTCAGGCTCTGCCAGCCCGTTTGCAAGCGACACCGAAAACGCGTCCATCGCAAGCCCTACGCCAAGCAGCGCGCCGTTGAGGAAGAACAAAATGTTCCACATAATAAAAACCTCGCATTGCAATGCGAGGTTAAAAACAAAATATATAGAAACCGTCGCATAGCAATAATTTGTTACACTCAAGTCTCGTAATTTAAAACAAGCCGGATTGAATTTCTTTTTTAAAACCGAAACATTTTAAGTTTTCTTTTCGGAAATTCAAACGAGGTGTCGACTTGTCGCGAATAATCGGTTTGTTCCGCCCGCTCATTCGCCTACTACTCCCTATCGTCGCGAGTATTGTAGCACATTATATTTTTATTGTCAAACAAAATTTTCGACATTAAAAAAACTTCGGCAATTTTCAGCCCGCCCTCGGGTTTCACAAAACAATAAAAAGTATACTGATCGCTGCGGCACTTCGGATGAAAAAACAAACGCCGCCGAGAAACATTATACACCGAAGCAATTAAAATTGCCGTTATTATTCGGCGAGGAGTTTCATGAAATCGGATTTGATTTCTTCGAGTTGTTTTTCCGCCAAAGCCTTGTCTTTACTCTTTATCGAATAGTAAATTTTAAGTTTCGGTTCGGTTCCGCTCGGGCGAAGGCAAATGAATCCGCCGCTCAGAAGTTCGTAATAAACGCAATTTACGCCTTTTATGTCGAGAGCAGTTTCACCCTCCGACGATTTGCGCACTCCCGAAAGGTAATCGCGCACGCCGCAAACCGAGAATATGCCTATATTCGTAATATCTTTCAGACGCATTTTTTCTACGGCGGCGTTCATCTCTTTCATCGCGTCGAGACCGGAATACTTTATGCTGTCGGTGTAATCGAGAACGTAACCGTACTTATCGTAAATTTCGCAAAGACGTTTATAGACGCTCTTGCCTATAAACCGATAATAACACGCCATTTCGGCAAAGAGCATGCTCGCAACCACGGCGTCCTTATCGCGCGCATGGGTACCGCGAAGATATCCGCAACTCTCTTCGAATCCGAAAAGGAAGGTTTTTTCGCCCGTTTTCTCATACTCTTTGATTTTTTCGCCTATAAATTTAAAACCTACGGGCGTTTCGACAAGTTCGACGTTATAGCCGTTGCAGATAAGCTTAGCCATACCCGTTGAAACAAAACTCTTGACAACTACTCCGTTTGCGGGCAATTTATCCTCCGCTTTTAAACGTTGAAGAATATAGTCGAGAAGAAGAATACCCGTCTGATTGCCCGTAAGAGTTTCAAACTCGCCCTCGTTGTTTCTTATCGCAACGCCGAGACGGTCGCAATCGGGGTCGGTGCCGAACACCACGTCCGCATTCACTTTGTCGGCAAGAGCGATACCCATCGACAAAGTTTCTTTAAACTCGGGGTTAGGGACGACAACGGTCGGGAAATTCCCGTCGGGAGCGACCTGCTCTTCAACGACGACAGGCTTGATCCCGATTTTTTTAAGAATTGTCATAACGGGAACATACCCGCTGCCGTGGACTGGGGTGTAAACGATTTTTATATGCTTTCTTACCTTTCTTACCGCTTTTTTGGAAAGCGAAAGCCTGACAAGCTCGTCGTAGTATCTGTTCTGGAAGCTTTTGCCTATAACAACGAGACTTTGCGGATTGTTTTTCGACTTGATCGCGTCTATCGTAGTTTCCTTTACGGACAGATAATCGGTAATATCCGAAATGTATTTTACCACTTCCGCCGTATCTTCGGGCGACATCTGCGCGCCGTCCTCGCCGTAAACTTTATAGCCGTTATATTCCTTAGGGTTGTGGCTTGCGGTGATCATGATTCCCGCAAATGCGTCGAGATTCCTCACCGCATATGAAAGCATCGGGACGGGTCTCGGTTCGGGGTAAACGTAAACCTTTATATCGTTATATAATAATACGCCCGCCGCGGCTCTTGCAAAAAGCTCGGATTTATTTCTCGTGTCATACGATATGGCAACGCCTCTTTGCATGGCGGCTTTGCCTTTGGATTTAATGAAATCCGCCAGACCTTTGGTCGCTCTGCGCACGGTGTAAACGTTCATGCGGTTTGTTCCGTAACCGATTATTCCGCGCATGCCCGCCGTGCCGAATTCGAGTTCCGCTCCGAACGCGTCTTTAATCGCGTTTTCGTCGTCGGCGATTTTCTTCAGTTCCGCGACGCCTTCGGGGCATAGATATTCGCTTGATATCCAGTTTTCGTAAATAATTTTATAATCCATGTTTTTCTCTCTCCCGCTCGGGGATTTTCCGCCGATTGCCGTCGGCCGTCGCCCCGAAAAGAACGTATCCTGTTAAAAAAGTAAATACATTATATAATATTCC
>JAJWOJ010000154.1 GCA_021635425.1 Clostridiales bacterium
ATATATTTTAGCACATTTTATTTTTTTTTACAACTAAATTATTTTTCAAACGCCGCCAAGCATAAAAAAAGACGGATAAACCGCCTTTTTATTAAATCAGAAGGGTTAATAAAGGTATTGTTATCACACAAAAGAGCGTACTTAAAAGTATTACGTTTGCCGATAACTCCGTTTCGCTTTCGTACATCTCCGCAAGAGACAATATTATCGCGCCCGACGGCATTCCGCAAAGTATAAACAAACTCGATTTGAACGTATCGTCGAAAAACGGGAGAAATTTAACGACAAGAAAAACACACAGCGGAAAAATTATAAGTTTTATCGCAACGGCGAGATATGTAAGCGGCCGCATAAAGAGTTTTTTAAACGGTACGGACGCAAGCCTGAACCCTAAAACAAACATACATATCGGCGTTGTGGTTTCGGCTAAAATCGATATAACCTTCGATATCTGAGAGGGAAACCTTACGTTAAAAATAAAAAGCGGCAAAGCTACTATCATCGATAACGTTGTGGGATTTAAAAGCGCGCTTTTAACCGAAACCTGCTTCGGATCGTTCGTTATCAACGCCCTGCCCGCCGTGAATACGAGCAAATTCATCGAAAAGACGAACGTTACCGAATAACACGCAACGATAGGTTTGTCGGGAAACAACGCCGTTATGACGGGCAAACCGAAAAATCCGACGTTACCGAGCGCGGAACCGACCGTCATTATGCGATATTTCCCCTCGCCGTATTTACGCTTAAAAATAAAATATAACGTAAGAAGCAAAACGACCTGCACGGAAAGCGACGCAAGAAAAAACCAAAGCATGCTCAAAAGACTTTCCTGCGAATAATCGAGCTTTAAAAACGCGTTGATTATCATTGCGGGGCTTAAAATATAAACAAGCAACGCCGACAGCGTTTTTGAATGAGTCGGGTGGCATTTCCCGCTTTTGACAAGCAGAAAACCGCAAACCAGATACAACAAAATCACCGCTACGTTTATAAACGTGAGTAAAAATATATCAAACATACAAATATTTTCGATAAAATAATTTATTTCGGACATACATATAACGCGCCCGAAAAACCCGGCGCGTTATAACTTTCTTTGCGGCAATGCCGACAGATTTACAGATAATTTTTTTCCACGAACCCGACAATCGGTTCGCAGCTTTCAAGCCCGTGCGGGTGATGGTCGCAACCTTTCTTTATAAACAACTCGAAAGGCACGTTGCTTTCGCGATATTTTTTCGTGACGTTGATTCCGTTTTCGTCATAAGGAACGGTGTTGTCGCTGTCGCCGCACACCAGAATGCACGGAATTTTGTTTCTGACAAGCTTGTCGAGATAATCGAGCGGCTCTTCTCTGCTGCTCAAAAGCTCTTTAACGGTCCAGCCCGTCGCTTTTTTCATTTCCTCGTACATAGGTTCAGGGTTTCTTCCGACCGCGCACGGACAAGAGAGACGATTTACGACCGGAGCGTCGAGATATATGCACGCAATATGTTTGGGATGCTTTGCCCCGAGATAAATAGCCTGCATCCCTCCGCAACTCATTCCGCAAAGCGCACCCTTAGAGTTTAAATCGTATTTTTTTATTACGTGCTTAATAAAATCGTTCTGTCTTTCGGTGTCGGACGGTTTGCACCATCTCGTCTCGTTTTCGATATTTATAACGGCATAACCCTTTTTAAGCATTGCTTCTTCGAATTCGGGGAACGCTCCGAAATATTCCGTCTTGAAAATCCATTTTTTGCCGCTCCCGAATTTATCGGGAAATACAATTTTTGCGTGCTTTCCTTTATAAATAAATTCTTCTATACGGTATTCCTTAAAATCGCTGTGTGTTTTCATAATTTTTACCTGTTACCGAATGTGTTTTTACTTTATCTGTTTTTGCGTTTATTTGTTCTTTTTGAAAAGCTTTTTCATGAAAGAAGGAAAATCTTTAACGCTTTCATCTTCGGGTTCTTCGTCGTTCTCTATGTTTATTTCGGAGTTATCGGCGCGGCTATCACGCTCGTCGTTAAAATCGTCGCTTTGCTGAGATTTTCTCTCGTTATCCGCGCTTGCGCCGCGTTCGCGAAGTCTGTCGTATTCTTCGCGGGAAACGGCTTTTTGCTGCTCGTTTCTGCGAACTTTCTCCGCCTCGGCTTCTCTGTGACGACTAAACTCGTCGTAAGCGGAAAGTCCGTTCGGAGCCTCCTCGTCGTTAACGTATTCTCTCAGATTCTTACGCTGTTCGTCGCGAGCATCCTCATTGTTATCTTCTTTGTCGGTAAAACCCGTCGCGATAACGGTGATTTCGAATTTTTCGTTATAATCGGGGTCGATATTTGCGCCGAAAATAACGTTTGCTCCGTTATCGATTACGCTGTTTATAAGCTTTGCGGCTTCATAAACCTGACCGAGAGTTAAATCGGTTCCGCCTTTAACGTTAAGAATAATACCTTTTGCGCCTTCGATACTCGTTTCTAACAGCGGGCTGGAAATTGCCTTTTTGACGGCTTGCACGACTCTGTTGTCGCCCGTAGCCATTCCTACGCCCATATGCGCATAGCCTTTATTCTGAATAATCGTTTTCACGTCTGCAAAATCGAGGTTGATAAGCGACGGAGTCGATATAAGGTCGGCAATTCCGCATATGCCCATACGAAGATTTTCGTCCGCATATTTCAAAGCCTCGATCATCGACGTATCGGGCGGCAGGGTTTCGAGAAGCTTGTCGTTAGGGATAATAACTATCGTATCGACGCTCTTGCTGAGTTCCGCAATACCTTTTACTGCGTTTTCTTCGCGACGTTTACCTTCGAACGCAAACGGCTTCGTTACTACGGCAACCGTTACGCAACCGCATTCCCTTGCGATTTTTGCAATGACGGGAGCCGCGCCCGTACCCGTTCCGCCACCCATGCCTGCGGCGATAAACAGTAAATCAACGCCTTGCAAACGGTCCTTAATCCTCTCTTTGCTCTCCTCGGCAGCCTTCATGCCGACCTCGGGATTAGCCCCCGCGCCGAGACCTTTCGTAAGTTTTTCGCCTATCGCGATTTTGTTTTCTTCACTTACTTTGGACAATATAAGAGCCTGCTTGTCCGTGTTTACGGAAATAAACTCGGCGGAAGTTACGCCCGCCTCTATCATTCTGTTGACGGCGTTGTTTCCCGCGCCGCCGATGCCCGCAACCATTATTTTACATACGTTTAAATTATTTAATCCTGTATCCATCTTTCGTTCCTCTTTATTTTCTTTTAAATAACCCGAAAAATCCCCGTTTCTTGTTTTCTTTTTCCTGTTCGTTCAGCGCATAATTCAATTCGCTCAGTTCGGAAGCCTCCTCGGGCTTGCTGTATGACGGAATTTCGGGTTTTAAAATTTCCACCGGCACGCCGAGTTTTGTCGAAAAATATTCTCTTATTCCGCGGATATACGACAATCCTCCGCCGGTTATATACACGCCGAGTCCGCTCCGCAACTTGCTTGAATTTTCTATAACGAACGCTTCCAGATTTTCTATAAACTCGTCTATCGCTTCCGTCGCCGCCGAATTTACTTCCTCCACGGAATATTCGTCATAGCCGTTCATATTCTCAATTTTGTAAGTTTGTTCGGCTTGTTTCGTGAGCGAAAGATTGAGTTTTCTTTGAAGCTTATCCGCCGTTTCCGGGTCGATATCGAACGATTTGACTATCCAATAGGCGATTATTCCTCCGCCGAAATCCTCCGAATGCTTTGCCACTATTCCGTTTCCGAGCGTAATTGCCGCAGTTGTCGTTATATACCCGCAGTCGATTATAAGCGAAGGATTTTCGCGCGATTTTTCGTCGATAAGAAACAAACTTTCGGCAAGCGCGTCGAAGATGAATTTTTCGATTTTAACCTTTGCCTTGTCCAATATCACGCGGATTATCTTCGTAAAATAAACGCTGCAAAGCGTATAATTGAGGTAGCCGCCGAGTAAGGACGAAATTTCGCCTTCGGGATGAAAAACCTTTCTGTTATCGTCGAGCGCAAAGTAAATATCCGTCTCCGAAATAATTTCGAAACCGTCGATATCCACGTGTTCTCGCCCCGAAGAAAACAAATCTTCGACGTCTCTGTCGGTAATTCTTTTCTTTCTGTCGAAAACGAGTTTGAATTTTCTGTTTTCAAGCCTGACGAATGCCCCCGGAACGCCGACGTAAACCTCGTCGACAGGCGTTTTTAAAGCTTCGCTTACCGTCTTTAAACATGACAAAACGGCTTCTTCCAGATTTTTTTCGTCAAAAAACCGACATTCGGCAAATCCGTTATATTTATTTCGCGCAATATACCTTACGTTTAAAGTGCCGTTCACACCTCTTTGCCCGACGATTAAGGAAACTTCGGACGAGCCTATATCGAGAACCGCTACGCAATTTTTAAGCATTTTTCCCCTCCGTGTTTCCTTCGTCAACCGAAAATTCGTGAATTATTCTGACGACAGATTCTTCCGTCTGAAAAACCCTTATATAACCCGCCCTTTTTTCGCCTTCGCCAAGCGAGTTGTAGTATTTTTCTATATTTTTCGATTCTTCGCAAATTTTACCGCACGTATTTTTAAAATCGTCTTGCGTCGGCTCCGTGGTCGTCGCGACCGAAAGATTGACGTTTATCACAACGCCTGTCATCGTGTAAAAATCAACGGTGTTCCTCTCCCCGTCGCATATGATTTTATCGATGAAATTAAGCTTATCGGAGAACCCCTGAAATATTTCCGTCATCGCCGTGAAACATAATTCGTCGTTAAATTTCACTTCTTCTCCGAGCGGGACGACCGAAAAATCGATATCGTCGATATTTTTCAGGTCTACACAGATAAGCTTGTCCTTTTTGCTCTCCTCAATTTCGTCCGCGACTCTCAGATAATGATATTCCGAATCGGTTATATAATATTTTCCCTTATAAGCTATGGCAAAACGTTCTTTTCTTTCGTAAATTTCAACGACGAGTTTATCGGGAAAAGATTTCTTCACGTCGATTATTCCGACGTAAGGATTTTCTTTCAGAAGTTTCGCAACGTCGTTCTTGTCGTATACGAAAATCCACTTTCCCTTGAAATTGCTCTCTAAAGTCTCGTCGACGTAAGAATAAACGTTGCTTTTTATATCGCCGTCAATCGTTCCGTTTATGTCTTTCACGACAAAATACCGCGTTTTCAGAAGCCATGCGGCGGAAAGAATCACTGCTACGATAAACAGCATGACCGTGCTGAATATTATGGCAAATTTGTGCTTCATTGGTATTTCTCCGTATTTGCTTTGCAAAAATTATAAATCTGTTTTTTTGATATCCGCGCCTAACGCCCTTAATTTAAGGTCGAAATTTTCATAACCCCTTTCGATATGCGAAGCGTTCAGAACAAAGCTTGTTCCCTCTGCGCCGAGCGCCGCGATACATAACGCCGCACCGCCTCTTAAATCCCCCGCGGAGACAACCGCTCCGTGCAGATTTCTGCCTTCCGCGATACATACGTTTTCTAAAACTCTGAGTTCCGCCCCCATTTTCTCAAGCTCCGCGGCATATGAAAATCTTGACGGAAACACACGGTCTTCCACAA
>JAJWOJ010000155.1:0-2163 GCA_021635425.1 Clostridiales bacterium
CAATATATTTCTTTATTGATAAACTCAACAAAAGTCCGAAAGCGACAGCGTTTACGGTTGCCGCTTTCGGACTTTTGTTTCGATTTATGTTTAAATCAGTTTTAAAATATCCGTCATCGTTTTTATCGGATAATCGATAACGGAAGTCTGCCTTTCTCTGTTGAAGAGCTTTTGAAGATATCCGTTCGAAAGCCCGACGTATTCCGCAACGTCCGCAAGCGAAATTTTCTTGTAGAAATTATCCGAAATGAATTTCACGGCAAGTTCCACGTAATCCGCGCTGTGATTTCTCATGCTCTTGGTTTCACCGTCCGACATCTGCCCCAGCCCGCTCAAAAGAAAATATATACAGCCGCGCATTATTCCGTCGCAGTATTTTTCGTTGCCTTCGTAAGCGTCGAGGGCTTTATACACGAGCGAAACCATTTCCTGCCGAGAGGAAATATCCACGGGTTTCAACGGCGAAAACGCCGAATAATCGAACTCGATGAAATCCTTGCACCAGATAATGTTTACCACTTTGAAATCGTTTTCTTCGCAGGTGGGGCGCATGCTGTGTTCGCTGTAGTCCGCGATGACGAACATATCGCCGCGGCGAAGTTCCACCGTTTCGGAATTAACCTTCTGCACCGCGCTTCCGCTCTCCACGAAAACCATTTCCACAAACTCGTGGCTGTGCCGCAAAACCGATTCGTACCCCATACTTTTGACTACGGCATACGATTTTTTCGGTTCGTACATTTTTATGTTGAAAATCATATTGCGACCTCGATTTCTTTTTTAGGTTCGACGACGTAATTTTTGCCGTTCACTATCAGAGTTCCCTTAATTTCGTCGCTTATAACCCTTATCGTTAAAAACGGAAACGAGAATTTCATGCTTCCCTCGCGGGACGGAAAATTCGCTTTTAACCGAATAAAGATACGCCCCGTCTATCATGACGTTGAACGACCCTTCCGCCTCGATTTTAACCGTTTCGGCGGCGGAAAGTTCGTAAATTTTCTTGAATTTTACGTTTTTATAGCAGGAATCCAATCTCCAGAACGGCGGTATAGGAATATCTCTTTCATACCTTTCCGCCATGAATTTCCCCGATAATTCAATTTCAAAGTCGTCGGGATACCATATCCATTCAGCTTGTTTCATCTTTTACCTCTGTATTGCCGTAGCTCGCTTAAGTTTCGGTATAAATATTTTATCAGATAAATCTTCCGTTTTCAATAGTAAAATCCCGCCCAGATTGATTTTTCGGAAAAATTTTGCTGCATTTAAAAAATGATTATTTTCCCTACTAAATACTGTTTTTTATGAGAAATACGCGCTATTTTCGGGTTTTAATATGGTAAAAAAACGCTTTTCCTGGTTTTTCCTTACCGTTATTCGAATTTAGTTATACCGATTAAAAGCGCGATTTCGACGAATTGTCGGCATCTCTTGTTTTGTATAAAAAATATATATTATGCCGAATATATTATACCGAACAGGAATAATCATCGCAATTTACTCGGCTCTGACTTTTCGGCGCCGAGTAAATTTTATTTTTATAGCTTACCAAAAACGCAAAGCAAATTTTATTTCCTATAATTTCTCAAACCGCCCCGAAAAATTTGACATCTTCTCCGAAATATAGTAAAATTATAAAGCGTTATAATCATGCCGTGTTTCCGTAAGGCAACGCTCCGAGCGCCAAAACGCGCAAACAATAAAAACGCTTCTGTAGTTAAATGGATATAATAAACCCCTCCTAAGGGTTAGTTATGGGTTCGATTCCCGTCAGGAGTACCAAAAAACACCGAATGCAAAATTGCATTCGGTGTTTTTTGGTACTCCTTCTCGTGAATCCGTCCCCGGTTCGTCAATACGGCAAAGCCCTATTCTTTCCGAGGGTCTCCCGCTTGCGAGAAACGGCAAATTCCCGTATACCCATATATAATATTAGCAATAGCAATCATTGCAAAATTGCATTCGGTGTTTTTCGGTACTCCTTCTCGTGAATTCGTCCTTGGTTCGTCAATACGGCGTCAGCCGTATTCTTGCCGAGGGTCTCCCGCTTGCGGGAAACGGCAAATTCCCGCATATATCAACAAAAACAATCATTGCAGTCTTGCATTCGGTGTTTTTTGGTACTCTTTCTCGTGAATCCGTCCCCGGTTCGTCAATACG
>JAJWOJ010000155.1:2173-5531 GCA_021635425.1 Clostridiales bacterium
GCCCTATTCTTTCCGAGGGTCTCCCGCTTGCGAGAAACGGCAAATTCCCGTCGAAAGAAAGACTTGTAGTCATTTTTTCGAGATATTGTTCAACGCAAAAACTACCTTTTCTTGTGTATCGGGAATAAAGTGACTGTAAACTTCGAGCGTTACCGTCGAATCGCTATGCCCCATATATTTGCTCACGGTTTGAATAGGAACGTTCTGCGACAAAAGCAAACTGCAATAATATCGCCTTTCGGCAAGGGAGAGGTAGCACAAGTCGAAACTTATTTCAAATGCGAATACAGTTGCAATGGGCAATAGCAACCACAAACACATTTGAGTGAAAAATAGTGCCGTAAAATAAAAAAGCCAAACCCTTTCGAGTTTGACCTTGTAAGTTTATATTCAAATTTTAAGTGCTATTTTTCACGGTGGTTGCTATCGCCGCTGACTTGTGCTAACTTGGGTATTTTATATTCGCGTTATTGTAGGTTATACAGGTTAACTTTGCCGAAGAAATCCTTTGAGTCAATCAGGATTATGTTTTGCATAATATCAAATCATCGGGTAATTCGTCAAGAAGTTTGATAAATTGTCTTACTTCTACGAGCGAAAATACTTCTTTTTCTTCGACTGGCTTAATCGAAATGTTGCCGTTTTTTGCCGATGCACCAACTTTTGTCTTGCATACGGGATTTTTTGCAATCCATTCATACCTGACAGCTTCGTTAAAAAGGGTTCGGAGTATTCTTCGATGTCCTTTTATCGTTTCGGGCGAACATTCCTTTATCTTGAAGATTGGTTCAAAATAGTCGTCAAATTTCAAGTGGCAATATTCACAGATATTCTTTGCCGTCTGAACTCTGATTGCCCCGTCGAGATGTTTCAGTCTATGCTATACCTCCGAAAGACAAAAGAAAATTGTAAATACGGCTACTATAAACAAAAAGGCTCATTATGTTGCTCGTTGAATGTCGAAATTAAACACACTGATTTTTGCGAAAAGCGTTAAAATGTACAAACAATCGACAAAATAACGCTCAAAAAGGTGCAAACAATGCCATACAAAACACCAAAAAAGGTGCAAATAATATATCTAAACTCTTGCAAAACAATTTAATTTCGTGTATAATTAGATTATGAAAGGAGCGATAGTTATGGAAAGATTGGCAACACAAAAACTTATAGAA
Organism: Clostridiales bacterium; assembly: GCA_021635425.1. Taxonomy (GTDB): domain Bacteria; phylum Bacillota; class Clostridia; order Christensenellales; family Borkfalkiaceae; genus UBA10281. The sequence continues at coordinate 3,349 of JAJWOJ010000155.1, forward strand.
TGGAATAAAAGCACAAACAGAAAGCCTTTGATTGTTTGGGGCGCACGTCAGGTTGGCAAAACTTATTTGGTTAAGGATATTTTTGCCGACAAGTATTATAAAGATAGTTATATCTACATTGACTGCAAGAAAGAAGATGAAATTCGTGAATTTTGCTTTTCTACCGCAAACGCAGAAAAGATTATTGAGTTCATATCCCTTCAAAAAGGCAGACAAATAGACAGCAAAACTTTGTTGATTTTTGACGAAGTGCAAGAATGTCCGAATATTATTTCGGCATTGAAGTATTTTTGCCAAGATTTCAAGGAAATTCCGGTTATTGCAACCGGTTCTATGGTAAGAATAAAACTTCAAAGAGAAACCAATAAGCGAGGCGCGGGAAACAATTCTAAATTTTTGTTTCCCGTAGGCAAGATAAATCAAATTACAATATATCCGCTTACTTTTGAGGAGTTTCTTTTGAATAGCAACAAAATGCTGTATCAAAAAATAAAAAAGGCATATTCGGAAAAGATGGCGTTAGATGCAAGCGTACATGAGCTTGCATTGGAGCAAGTTTATAAATATATGCTTGTCGGCGGAATGCCCGAAGTTGTAGATAACTATATTACGACGAAAAATCTTTTTGAGTCGAGAGAGATTCTTAAAGTTCTATACGACAATTATCTTTCCGATATGGAATTGTATCAAGCAAGCAGAGAAGCTATATTGCGTTCGCGTTCATTGTTTTCAAATATATATAAAGAACTCAATAAAGAATCAAAGAATTTTTCGCCGGGGCTTATAGAAGAAAAAAGCAAAACTCGCGACTTTGCAACTGCCATTGATTGGCTTACAATGGCGCACATTGTAAATAGGTCGTATCAGCTCAAAGAACATATTACTATGCCGCTTATTCAGGATGACGATAGCCATTTCCGTTTATATCTTGCGGATAGCGGTATGTTTTCCTATCAAAGCGGAATAAACGCGTCGTCGTTTGTTTCTCCCGACAAAGAAAATATGTTGTCCGGCATATTCTTTGAAAACTTTGTCGCAAACGAGCTTATTGCTCAGGGCATAAATCTCTTTTATTGGAAAGGCAAATTGTCCGCCGAACTTGAATTTATCGTGGAATCCGACAATAAGTTGTTCCCGATTGACGTTAAGAAAGGGCGCGGCATGTTGAACTCCTTGGAAAAGTTTTCAAATCACAATAGGTATGAGTTTGCGATTAAGGTATCAAGAAACAATTATGGTTTTGACGATAAGCAAAAATTGCTAACCGTTCCTTTTTACTTCTGCTCTTTTATCGCCGAAGATTTGGCAAAAGGAACAATTGTTTGACAAGTTAAAGCAGGAGCTGATTGTCTCCTGCTTTTTAATTATTGACACGGGTAAAAATTTTTGAAATCGTGCTTAAAAAATTGGTATTGTTTTGGTATTATTTTTTTGAAAGTTATTCGAAGTTATAAAAATTACTCAAATAACGCCAAAACGGGAAATTATTTTTCTTCGGCAGCTTTGATGCGTTTGTACATATCCTGCATCTGACGGTCGATATCGGCGATTTTATCCGAACATTCGAGCATTTCCTCGTTTATGCCGACGGGGAGCTTCGATTTGTCGGCTTTATAACGTATATCATGCTCTAAACTTGCCCAGAAGTCCATAGCGATCGTCCTTATCTGCACTTCCGCAACGACGTATTCCGTTCTGTCGGAAAGATACACCGGGACTTTTATATCGAGGTGAAGCGATCTGTAACCGTTATAATTAGGCGTTTTTATGTAGTCCTGCACCTTAACTATTTCGAGGTCGGTTTGCCGCATAAGCATTTCGGCAACGCTGTAAACGTCGTCTATATAATGACAGACAACCCTCACGCCCGCAATATCGTTGACGTTTTTGCGAGCCGAATCTATAGAAATTTCGCACCCCTTTTTCTTAAGCTTTGCGATCATGCTTTCGGGCGATTTCAATCTGCTGTCGATATGGTGAATGGGATTCCTTTCGTATAAAACCTTGAATTCGTTGTTTAAAACCTCGAATTTGAGTTTTAAAAGCCTTACCGCCGAATCGTAAAGATTGAGCATGACAAGGTATTCGTGCGCGCCGCCGTAAAACGCGGAAAGCTTTTCTTTATCGATATTTTTGATATCCATATTTGTCTCCCGATTTTCTTTAATATTACCATATAATCC
>JAJWOJ010000156.1 GCA_021635425.1 Clostridiales bacterium
ACATATTAGTCCTCCAAATTATGTGTTTTATTATTTTTATTTTTTGATTTTTTAGAACGTACAACAAAACACGTAACCGATGCGGAAAGGCAAAGAACCGCCGCAATTATGCTAAGAATAAAATGATCGATTGACGTCCCTGATGTATTCATATAGAACACACCTTTATTGTTATCCGAAAATACAATAATGGAAATGAATACTAAAAGCGCAGAAAAAATTACGCAACCGATAAGCGAAAGAATTGCCGCGGCAAGAAGCTTTGCTCCGCCGCCTTTCTTTCCGTCGTTATCGCCCGAATTCCACTGCAATTTCGGCTTATCGCAATAAACTTCTTCTGCGGGGTTTTCATAGGTGATATCCGCGGCGCATAATTCGCTGCCAACGCTAAGCGCAATCTCGTTTTCCCTTGCGCTTTCCTTTTCTCTTTCTTCTTCGTCGCACTCGAAAGACGTTTCGTCTGTAAAAAACGAAACGTTTGTTTCCAATGCGCGTGCCAAAGCCTGCATGTTTGCATAGTTAGGTACGGAGGTGCCGCTTTCCCATTTATAAACGGTCGTCCTTGACACCCCGACCTTTTCCGCAAGATCTTCCTGCGAAATTTTCTTCGATTTTCTTAAAGTTTCAATTCTCTTTCCGACTGAATTGTCCATATTTTAACCTCAGATTACATTTCTTTACGATCGACGATCGCGCGGGAAATGGTTACTTCGTCGGCATATTCGAGTTCGCTGCCTATGGGGATTCCGTGGGCGAGACGAGTCACTTTTATCCCGAGCGGCTTTAAAAGCCCCGAGATATACATCGCCGTGGCTTCGCCTTCAACGTCCGGGTTGGTTGCCATGATAACTTCGCGAACATTGCCGCCCGAAATTCTTGAAAGAAGTTCTTTTATATGGATATCGTTGGGCGTTATCCCTTCCATGGGGCTTAAAACCCCGTGCAGAACGTGATAAACACCCTTAAATTCGTGTGCCTTTTCCATTGCGAGTACGTCTTTCGGCTCTTTGACTACGCAAATAACCGAACTGTCACGCGTGGAACAGATATCGCAAACGTCCTTATCGGTATAATTTCCGCAAATGCGGCAATAATGCACTTCTTTTTTAGCTTTTAAAATGCATTCCGCAAACTCTGCGGCTTCCTCTTCGGTCATATTGATAACCTTATAGGCATACCTCTGCGCCGTTTTCGTTCCGACGCCCGGAAGTTTGGTAAATTGATTGATAAGCCGACCGATCGGCTCGATATATGCGCTCATGTTTTATAATTGTCCGTTTTTATAATAGTTCGTCCGATTGCAGTCCTTCAGATTTGCAGTCCGCCCGATTATAAAAGCCCGCCGGCGCCGCCGAACTTGCCCATTTTTTCCTCATACTCTTCGTCCGCGGCTTCGTATGCGTTGTTGAGCGCGGCGATGATAAGGTCCTCGAGCATTTCCACGTCTTCTGGATCGACGGCTTTAGGATCGATCGAAATGGATTGAACCGCTTTTTTGCCGTTTACAACGACTTTAACAAGTCCGCTTCCGCTTTCGCCCTCGATTTCCATTTCTTCAAGCTCTTCCTGTGCCTGTTGCATCTGCTCCTGCATTTTCTGAGCCTGTTTCATGAGTTGTTGCATCTGGTTTCCGCCTCCGAATCCGCCGAAACCGCCTCTGCCGTATGCCATAATTGTGTCTCCTTTTTTATGTAAATTTTTTATTTTTGTTAGGTTTATTGTTAAGTTTAGTTTTGTTGTCCGTTCTTATTTAAAGCAGACCTCTCTCGGCACTGCGTGCCACTCTCCCCAAAGGGGAAAGCATTCCTCGGCACTGCGTGCCACTCTCCCCGAAGGGGAAAGCATTTCTCGGCACGGGGGTGTCACCCTGCCGAGGGGGAAAATTTAATATAATTCAATTTTATCAATCTTCGAGTTTGACGTATTTTTCGCCGAAGGTCTTTTTAACTTCGTCCACATCCTTTTCAAATTGCGATTTCTGCTCCGCCGCATCGACGGGTTTCAGAATTTCGATGTCGTAATCGCCCACCGATTTAACTATTTTGGAAAGAATTTCGAGGTTGGAAGATTTTGTTACGGCATTGAAACCCGCGTCATCGTTAGCCGTTACTTTAAGCGTTTTTCCGTAAAGCTTAGCCGTCATTTCCTGGCAAGCTATCCATAAAACTATCTGCTTTTCCGCCCTTAATTTTCTTACGACCGTTCCCCAGATTTTTCCCGCGCTTACGCCTTCGCCGATTGCGGACGTTTCCGCAGTTGCGGCAGGCGAAACAGGTGCGGTTTCTCTTATCGTCGACGTTTGTGTTTGTGTGGGTTTTTGCTCGTTAATCGACTTATAGGCGGGCTTTTCGATATATCCGCCGCCGAAATCATCCTCCGGGGGCGGGACGGGTATATCGTCGTAACCATAATCTAAATCGGACAAAGAATTATTCTTTTCGGTTTTTGAAGCCGACGCTTCGTGCGTCGGTACACCCTGCGCGGAAGCCTTAGCCTCACCCTTAAGCGGAACGATTTTCGGCGTACTTTCGCCGCCGTTTCCGCGGGCGAATCCGCCTTCCGCAAGAGCTTTTTCCAAAGCTGAAATCCTGCTCATGAGCGCGTCTATATTATAATCCGCCTCGGGTTCGGACGATTTTATACAAGCGCATTCGAGAATTATCTTCGGGCTTACGCTGTATCTCATCGCGCCTTCCGCTTCGCTGAAAATTTCGATCGTGCGGAGCAATCTGTGTTCGTCCGCAACGCCCGCAACCTTTTCGATCGAAGCGTAAACGTCGTCGGGAAGCTCGAGAATTTTCTGCGCGCTTTTACACGTTTTGCAAAGCACCACTTCGCGAAGCCTTGAAATTATATCCTTGCATAAAACGCCGACGCTTTTACCCGATTCCGTCAGGCTTTCGACGGTTTCCAAAGCACTGCCCGTGCTAGAATGAAGAATGTTATCGATAAGTTCGGTTATTTTGGAAGAATCGGTTGCGCCGAGAATCTCCAGAACGTCGTTATAAGTGAGCTTAGTCTCTTTATACGAAACGCAGATGTCGGCGATAGAAAGCGCGTCTCTCATGCTGCCCATACCCGCTCTCGCGATTGCCGTAATCGCCTCGTCGTCATATTCTTTGCCGATTTCGTTATAGATTTTTTTGATGTTTTCTGCGATAAGCGACGTGGGAATAAGCCTGAAATCGAACCGCATGCAACGGGACAAAATGGTGGACGGAAGCTTATGGACTTCTGTTGTTGCCAGAATGAACACCGCATGCTTCGGCGGCTCTTCGAGCGTTTTTAAAAGCGCGTTGAAAGCTTCCGTCGTGAGCATATGAACTTCGTCGATTATATATACTTTATATTTCCCGCTGACGGGCGGATACTGGATTTTTTCGCGGATTTCCCTTACGTTTTCAACCTTGTTGTTGGAAGCCGCGTCCATTTCGAGAATGTCGAGATTAGCGGAATCAGCCAAGGCTTTACAAACCTCGCACTTCCCGCACGGCGAACCGTTCACGGGCGACAAACAATTTATCGCGCGCGCGAAAATCTTCGCCGCCGACGTTTTACCCGTTCCCCTCGCGCCGCAAAACAGATATGCGTGACCTATTCTGCCCGTGTTTATCTGATTGGTTAACGTCCTCACTATATGGTCCTGACCGATAAGCCCGTCAAAACCGCTCGGACGAAATCTTCTGTATAATGCAAGATATGCCATTTGTTACCGCCTTTTTTATGTAATGTTTTTATCTGAAATTTATCTTTCGTCGATAAATTTATCGGTAAGTTTTCTTTTTATTCTCTGCAACGCGTTATCTGCCGATTTCGCGCTTCTGCCCGTTTTTTCGCCTATTTCGGCATAACTCATCCCCGCAAGGTAACATTTGAGAATTTTAAACTCGAGTTCGCTTAAAATAGCGTTTACGTTGCCGATGAATTCGCTTCCCTCTTCGCCGATTATTATCATCTCTTCGGGATTGAACGGCGAAGCGATTGAAAGTTCGTCGGTAAGTTCGACCGAATCGTTAAGCGGCATGTTGCCTTTGCTGAGCGATTTTTTAACGGCGTTTTTTATCGCCGACGAAACGCATCTGTACGTGAACGTTCTGAACGACGCGCCCTTTGTTTCGTCGTAAGCGTTAACGGCTTTCAAAAGCCCTAAAACTCCTTCCTGAACAAGATCGTCGTTATCGCCGCCCACTAAAAAATAAGATCGGGATATACTTTTGATAAGTTCCTTATACCTGTTTAAAATTGCGGGAAACGCGTCCGCATCACCCTGTAAATGTAAGGCTATAAGTTCGTTATCGGGCAGATTTTCATACATTTTTTCTTTGACGAAGCGCTTCGAAAACGCCTATTCCGCACGCAACGGAAGCGTTGAGCGAATTTACTTTTCCGTACATGGGAATGCTCATCACCGCGTCGCACCTCTTCTGCGTGAGCTTATTTACGCCCGTATCTTCGCCGCCGATGACGATTGCTATTCTTCCCTTAAGATCGGTTTTATAAATATCTCCGCCGCCGAGTTCCAGAGCATACGCCCAGATTCCCTCTTCCTTGATTTCGTCCAGGGCGTTATTTATGTTGGTAACTCTCGCGATTTTAAGGTGATTCGCGCTGCCCTCGGAAATGCGCATTACGGCGTCGGTTACGCTCGCGCTTCTGTGTTTGCCGATTATAAGCCCGTCAACGCCGCCGCACTCGCAAACCCTGATGATGCTGCCGAGATTGTGCGGGTCTTCTATTCCGTCTAAAACGACGATGAACGCGTCCTCTTTATCCTTGACGTTATTTAAAATATCGCCGAGTTCGCAATATTTATAATCGGACACATAAGCGATGAATCCCTGATGACGACGGGTTTCGCTCTCTTTATCCAGAATGGATTTGTCGGCATAAGAAACCTTAACGCCCGAACTTTTGATGATGTTGACGAGAGATTTGGATTCCGCGTCTCTCATTCCGTTTGCCACAAGCACTTTGTCGATGGTCTTTCCGCTTTTTAAAAGCTCCCTGACCGAATTTTTACCTTCGATTTTCATTTGTCTTTATATAGTCTCCGTAATTTATTTTATAATTTAAAATCTCACTTAGCCGATCGTCTCTACCCGTGAGATACAGATAGCCGAGAAGAGCTTCGAAACCCGTCGATTTGTGATAATCGGTGACGGTTGCGCCCTTTGCCTTGTTGGCTTTTTTGGCATTGCGCGCCCTTTTATAAACGCCGAGTTCGGTTTCGGTTAAAAAGCCGTCCGCTATCATCATATCGATTTTCTTCGCCTGCTCCTTTGCGCTCACCGCTTCCGAACAAGCCTCGGTGAGGACGTAAGGCTTAACGTCGCAACGAACGGAAAACTGCTCGCGCATGAAAAGCGAATATACGGCGTCTCCGACGAAAGCCAGCGTTATGTTGTTCATCGTTATAACTTCTTTTTCGTCCAGAATTTTCCTCATCGCTTTTTCTCCGTTTTCTGCCTGTTGCATCTGTTCATAATTATACATTTTAATTGTAACACATTTCGCAATTTTTTAC